>NZ_JBEAKW010000047.1:0-193114 GCF_040065795.1 Klebsiella sp. JB_Kp004
CCTTCCGGGAACGTCTCAGCGATTTTGAGGCCGCCAGCACCGGCAGTTTCAGCAAGGCTGGTGAATAAATTAACGACAGGTCGTAAGAACGTAGGCCGGGTCAGGCGTAGCCGCCACCCGGCATAAAAACGGCTCCGTGCCCGCTGTCATCGCCCGGTGGCGCTGCGCTTACCGGGCCTACGAGGTATGAGCCTGTGAGAGGACCCCGTAGGCCGGGTAAGGCGGAGCCGCCACCCGGCATAAAAGTGGCTCCGTGCCAGCTGTCATCGCCCGGTGGCGCTGCGCTTACCGGGCCTACGATGTGTCAGCCTGTGAGAGGACCCTCCAGGCCGGGTCAGGCGCAGCCGCCACCCGGCAAAATAACGGCGCAACAGGATTGCCTGGAAGGTAATCGGCGCTGCGCTTGCCGGGCCTGGGGGGGAGCCTACGGGAGGCCCCCCCAGGCAGGGGAATGCGGGAAGCTGGACTAGATCCGGGTTCCCCACAGATCGTATTCGTCGGCGTGCTCGACTTTCACCCGCACCACGTCGCCCGGCTTAACGCGGGTTTCGCCGTTCAGGTAGACCGCGCCGTCGATTTCCGGGGCGTCGGCCATGCTGCGGCCAATGGCGCCTTCTTCATCCACTTCATCCACCAGCACCAGGATTTCGCGGCCCACTTTTTCCTGCAGACGCTCGGCAGAGATCTGCTGCTGCAGCTGCATAAAGCGGTTCCAGCGCTCCTCTTTCACCTCTTCCGGCACCTGGTCCGCCAGCTCATTGGCGGTGGCGCCTTCAACCGGGCTGTACTTGAAGCAGCCGACGCGGTCGAGACGCGCCTCTTTCAGGAAGTCGAGCAGCATCTGGAAATCTTCTTCCGTTTCGCCCGGGAAGCCCACGATAAAGGTGGAGCGCAGGGTCAGATCCGGGCAGATTTCACGCCACTGCTTGATGCGCGCCAGCTGACGGTCCGCGGATCCTGGACGCTTCATCAGCTTCAGGATACGCGGGCTGGCGTGCTGCAGCGGAATATCGAGGTACGGCAGAATTTTGCCTTCCGCCATCAGCGGGATCACATCGTCGACGTGCGGGTACGGGTAGACATAGTGCAGGCGCACCCAGATGCCGAGCTTCGCCAGCTCTTCGCACAGGCTGACCATGCTGGTCTTCACCGGCATACCGTTGTGGAAACCGGTGCGGTGCTTGACGTCGACGCCGTAGGCGGAGGTGTCCTGCGAAATCACCAGCAGTTCTTTCACGCCAGCGTCAGCGAGGCGTTTGGCTTCCGCCAGCACTTCGCCAATCGGACGGCTCACCAGATCGCCGCGCATGGACGGAATAATGCAGAAGGTGCAGCGATGGTTGCAGCCTTCGGAAATTTTTAAGTAGGCGTAGTGGCGCGGCGTCAGCTTCACGCCCTGTTCCGGCACCAGGCTCAGGAACGGGTTGTGCTTCGGCTTTGGCGTATAGTGGTGGACGTGCTCCAGCACCTGCTCATAGCTGTGCGGACCGGTGATCTCCAGCACCTTCGGGTGCACTTCGCGGATCTGATCCTCTTTTGCGCCGAGACAGCCGGTGACGATCACCTTACCGTTCTCTTTCAACGCTTCGCCGATCGCTTCCAGCGATTCCTGCACAGCGCTGTCGATAAAGCCGCAGGTGTTAACGATCACCATATCGGCGTTGTCGTAGGTAGGTACGACGTCATAACCTTCGGTGCGCAGTTCGGTCAGGATACGCTCTGAGTCCACGAGGTTTTTCGGGCAGCCCAGGGAGACGAAGCCGATTTTCGGCTGGTGCGTGACATTGCTCATAGCTTAAAAAGTGTTCAATTATTGGAATGGTCAGGGCAGGAATTCTACAGATCTTTGCGAAAAAGAGTATAGCTCCGTCACGGTTAATGGTGAAAAAGCGCACCCAACCCTGCCTTTCACGACCCTGCCGCTACAGCGGATCCCGCACGCCCCGGGGCAGAGGGGCGGGAAACGCTTCCGGCACGCCGTGCGCGCGGGCGGCGACTCATGCCCGGCGTTGCTGCCGGGCAGAGACTTATTGTGCCGGGGTGACGGCTCCGGAGGGGGCGACGCCGGGCTTTTTCGGCTCGCGCTTATCCTGCAGCGTGAAGACAGAGATCAGAGTAAAGAGCCCGGCGATGCCGCCGAGGATCAGATAGGTGTCGGCGAAGCCAATGGTATCGTACAGATAGCCTGCCAGCGGCGAGTAGATGGCGGTGGCGATCGAGGCGACAAACAGCACCAGTAAATAGACTGTTGAAGAGAGCTTGTGGTCGAAGTTGGCGGCGATGAATTTAAAGACCGACACCAGAATTAACGGTTTCTCCAGGGCATGCATCATTTTTACTGCGCCAATCCACACCGGGCCGAGAGGCACCGCCGAGCCAGCAATACGTACCGACATGATCAGCCCGGCAATGATCAGCGCCCATTTGGCGCCGGTCCGGTTAACAAACCACGGCATCAGGCATAAGAACAGCGTTTCGCCGCACACCTGAATGGAGGCGAGGATCCCATACCAGCGGTTGCCTTCCTCCGGCGTCGGGAATTGCAGCGAGAAGTACTGGGCAAATTGCTGATCGTAGGTGTCATAAATCTGCGTGACGAACAGGGTAAAGATCAGCAGCATCCAGAACTGGCGGTTCTTCGCCAGCTCAAGGGCATGGGAGACCTTCAGCGATTCGCTTCGCGCCACATCGGCGTCAGTTAATTCGATTTTGGTCAGCATAAAGCAGACGGCGGCGATGACGATGGCGAGGCTGGCGAGCCAGAAGGCCAGATTGGGATTGCTGTCGATATATTTACCGACGATCCAGGCCGCGGCCGCCCAGCCTAACGAGCCCCACATCCGCACCCGACCGTATTCGAACTGGTAGCGGCGGGAAATCTTATCGATATAAGAGTCGATCACCCCGCAGCCGGAGTTAAAGATGATCCCCAGATAGATGCCCCCCAGCAGCGCGCCAATCCAGAAGCTGTGCATCAGCAGCGGCGCGTAAACGTAGATAAAGAAGGGGCCTACCGGCAGGAGCAGCGCCACCAGCAGCCAGATAAGGCGTTTTTTCAGGCCGAACTTGTCGGAGATAAAGCCGAAGAAAGGCTGCATCAGCAGGGCGATAAAGGCGTTGACCGAATAGAGCAGGCCGGTTTTCGTGGCGCTGATGCCAAGATGCTGGGTGGTCCAGATGACAAAGAAAGCCATGGTCGACGACCAGGCGAACAGGTAGAGGAAATCGAAAAGACTCAACAGAAAGTAGTTTCTTTTACCGGGCGTCATGGTTCAGTTCCTTGCAAATGGGCAGAGAGATTATCAGCGAACCGCGGTCGCTGTTTTTATTAAATGTTATACGTATTACATTAATGATTTGTTATGGCATCCTGACTGGCGATCGCGCAATAGCGCCAGCAATATAATGTGATCATTGCAGCACTATTTTGGCCATTTTATAGCGGCGAATGCGAATTGATTTCTTTATGAAATCAAATGTGATCGTATAACATTATCTTTGTTATATACCTGACAAAGCGGCAAGGTTGTTACATTGTAAAGGGTGTTAAAGGCTTGGGAATAATTGACCTGGCGCATCATTTTGTACAAAAAATAACCGTATTATGGATGAGGTAAAGGACGACAGAGGAGGAACCGTGATGAGCGTTGACAGACTATACCGCCACCTTTTGCAGAAGCTCATTAACGCCAATATCGATATTGACGCCTATCTGCAGCTGCGAAAGGCCAAAGGCTACATGTCAGTCAGCGAAAATGACCATCTGCGTGAAAACTTGTTTGAGCTTTGCCGTGAAATGCGTGCCCAGGCGCCGCGCCTGCAGAATGTCATTTCACCGGAGGAGAGGGATGCCCTTCGTTTGGCCGGCGAGTCCGTCGCCGCCGCTGCAGTATGCCTGATGAGCGGACATCATGATTGTCCGCTGTACATCGCTGTTAACGTAGAGAAGCTAGAACGCTGTCTGACAGGATTGACTTCAAATATTCATAAATTGAATAAATTGTCGCCAATCCCTCATGCCTGATCGGCTGAAACCCAGGGGAAGTGGACGCTTCCCCTGTTAAAGGTTATGTAAAAATCCCCGCGCAAATTTCCCCGCTGGCTACCCTTTAGCGCAGAGCTGACGAAAGGAGAATGCCATGCGTCCGATCCCGCTGCTGTTGCTATTGAGCGCCCTGTCGCTGCCGGCCCTGAGCCAGGCCGCGGTGCGGGTGGAAGTATTGCAGAACCGGCTGGCCCATCCGTGGAGCCTGGCGTTTCTCCCCGGCGACCAGGGCATGTTGATTACTCTGCGCGGCGGCGAGCTCAAGCGCTGGCAGCCGGGTAAAGGCTTGTCGGCGCCGATAGCCGGCGTGCCGCAGGTGTGGGCCAACGGCCAGGGAGGCTTACTGGACGTGGCGCTGGCCCCGGATTTCGCGCAGTCGCGGCGGGTGTGGCTAAGCTATGCGGAGAGCGACGCCAGCGGCAAAGCGGGCACCGCGGTGGGCTACGGGCAGTTGAGCCAGGATGCCACGCAGCTGACGAACTTCACCGTGGTGTTTCGCCAGCAGCCGAAACTCTCCGTCGGCAATCATTTTGGCGGCCGGCTGGTGTTCGACGGCAAAGGGCATCTGTTTATCGGCCTCGGGGAGAACAATCAGCGTCCCACCGCTCAGGATCTCGGCAAGCTGCAGGGAAAAGTGGTCCGTCTGACGGAGACCGGGGGCGTTCCGCCGGATAACCCCTTTGTTGGCCGGGCCGACGTGAGGCCGGAGATCTGGGCCTACGGCATCCGCAATCCGCAGGGTATGGCGATGAATCCGTGGAGCGGGGCGCTGTGGCTGAACGAGCATGGCCCGCGCGGCGGGGATGAAATTAATATCCCGCAGGCGGGAAAAAACTACGGCTGGCCGCTGGCGACGCACGGCATTAACTACAGCGGCCTGCCCATTCCGGAGGCCAGGGGCAAGACGGTGCCGGGGACCGAGCCTCCCCTGTATGTCTGGCCGGTCTCACCGGGAGTGAGCGGGATGGCCTTTTACGCGGCGCAGACCTTTCCCCAGTGGCAACATAAGCTGTTTATCGGCGCGCTGAAGGAGACGTCGCTGATTGTTCTGGCGGTGGACGGCAATCAGGTCCATGAGGAGGGGCGCCTGCTGGAGGCGCGCGGGAAACGGATCCGCGACGTCCGCGTGGGACCCGACGGCTATCTGTATGTGTTAACCGACGAGTCTAACGGCGAGCTATTGCGGCTGAGTCCGGAGAGTTAATTTCAGGTGACCGGGATCTGCACCACTTCGCGCCAGGCCGGACGCTGGCTAATCTGCTGATACCAGCGCTGCAGATGGGGACGCGGTTGCCAGCTGTCGAGGATCGACAGCAGGTTGTAGACGAAGGGGGCGACGGCAATATCGCCAAGGCCGAACTGCTCGCCGGAGAGCCACGGCGTTTTCGCCAGCTCGTCATCCAGCATGGCGAACAGCGCTTCGCAGGCGCTGATCCCCGCGGCGATGGCCGCCGGGTCGCGTTGCTCCGGCGGCGTCCTCACCAGGCCCATTAACACCGGGCGATGGGCGGGAGAGAGGGTGCCGTTGGACCAGTCCATCCACTTATCGCCTTGCGCGCGCTGCGCCGGCGCGGCCAGCCACAGACGGTCAGCGCCATACTGGGCGGCAAGATAGCGAATAATCGTATTTGATTCCCACAACACCACCCCGGTGGCATCGTCCTTTAACAGCGGCACCAGCCCGTTGGGGTTCATCGCCAGATATTCCGGGTCACGATTGAGACCAAACTCCAGCCCGGCGAGGATCTGCTCATACGGCAGATCCAGCTCCTCCAGCACCCAGCGCACTTTCTTCACGTTGGTCGAGTTATTACGTCCCCACAGTGTAATCATTTTCGCTCCTGAGTTTGTTTCACTGCCGTTGCAGCGCGATCGGCGATCATGTTGGGATAAAGTTAATATTTAGGCAATCACGATCAAAAAAATTGTTCTGATTAAAGCACAGCGGCATGTTATTGCGTAAACTTTAAAAACTTTACCAACTCGCTGTTTCTTTAAGGTCATTTGTACGCTTTACTCACCGGTTGCTGCGGCGCGGTCAGAGTGGCGCGGCATATTTTGTTTGGAAAGGATACTTGGGTGGCTCTTATGATGCATGACGCTTTTTCCCTTCGCGGCCTCGCGGCAGGTTGCGCGCTGTTATTTCTTGTCGCACCTGCGGTGCAGGCTGCAGAACAACTCCCCGACGCCCCTTCGATTGACGCTCGCGCCTGGATCCTGATGGACTACGCCAGCGGGAAGGTGCTGAGCGAAGGCAATGCCGATGAAAAACTCGACCCGGCCAGTCTGACGAAGATTATGACCAGCTACGTGGTGGGGCAGGCGATAAAAGCGGGAAAAATTAAACTGACCGATATGGTGACCGTCGGGCGCGATGCCTGGGCGACCGGCAACCCGGCGCTGCGCGGTTCATCGGTGATGTTCCTCAAGCCCGGCATGCAGGTTTCAGTAGAAGATCTGAACAAAGGGGTCATCATTCAGTCCGGTAACGACGCCAGCATTGCCATTGCGGACTACGTGGCGGGCAGCCAGGACGCTTTCGTCAGCCTGATGAACGGCTACGCCAAAAAAATGGGGCTGACCAACACCACCTTTATGACCGTCCACGGCCTCGATGCGCCGGGGCAGTTCAGTACCGCCCGCGATATGGCGTTACTGACCAAAGCGATGATCCACGACGTACCGGAAGAGTACGCGGTACATAAAGAGAAAGAGTTTACCTTTAATAAAATTCGCCAGCCAAACCGTAACCGCCTGCTGTGGAGCACCAACCTCAACGCCGATGGCGTGAAAACCGGGACCACCGCCGGGGCCGGCTATAACCTGGTATCTTCGGCCACTCAGGGCGATATGCGTTTGATTGCCGTGGTGCTGGGGACCAAAACCGACCGCATTCGCTTTAACGAGTCGGAAAAACTGCTGACCTGGGGCTTCCGCTTCTATGAAACCGTGACGCCGATTAAACCGGATGCCACCTTCGTCACCCAGCGCGTGTGGTTTGGCGACAGCAGCGAAGCGAAACTGGGGGCCGGCGAAGCGGGCTCTATCACCCTGCCGAAGGGCCAGCTGAAAAACCTGAAAGCCAGCTACACCTTAAACCAGCCGCAGCTTACCGCGCCGCTGGAGAAGGGGCAGGTGGTCGGGACTATCGACTTTAAGCTGAATGATAAAACCATCGAGCAGCGCCCGCTGATCGTCATGGAGCCGGTGAAAGAGGGCGGCTTCTTCAGCCGGATGATCGACTTCGTACTGATGAAACTGCACGGCTGGTTCGGCAGCTGGTTCTCCTGATGCCATGACCGCGCCCGGCGGGGCGCGGTCAGTTACGCTTCAATGGTGACGCTTCAATACAGCAGGGAGATCTGCTGTGCCTTCGCCAGCGCCACCAGCTCATCATCCGGGCAGATATCGCTGGCGATCACGTCAAACTTCGCTAACGCCCCCATGCGCGCCGGACGCACTTTGCCAAACTTGCTGTGGTCGACCACCAGCACGTGGTAGCGCGCGTGTCGCATCGCCCAGTGTTTGACCGGAAGCTCCTCCAGGTTATAGCAGGTCGCCCCCTGTTCGCAGTCAATGCCCGCCGCCGAGTAAAAGGCGATGTCAGGGCTCAGATGGCTGAGGGTATCCTCAAGGCTCAGCGGCATAAAAATCGCGTTGCTGGCATGAAATTCTCCACCACACAGGACCGCGCGGCACTGGGGCTTTTCCTGCAGGGCGAGAAAGGTGTTCAGGGAGTAGCAGACGCCGGTGAAGGGCAGGGCATCGTCAATGGCGTCGATGATCCACGGGGTGGTGGTCCCGCAGTCGAAGAAGGCCATCTGATGGGGCTCCAGCAGCGCGGCCGCATGGCGGGCGGCGCGGCGTTTCTCCTCGACCAGCCGGGTCTTTTGGTCGCTGAGCAGGTAATGGGTGGCGCTGCGCGGCTCCAGCACAATGTATCCGCCGAGCAGCACGACCGGACCGCTGTGGCCGTTGAGGTCGCGACGAATGGTCATTTCCGACACCCCAAGCAGGGAGGCCGCTTCTTTCAGATGCAGCTTATCGCTGCGCTTGAGTGCCTGAATGAGCTGACTGATGCGTTCGTCACGGCGAGTTTCCATATTCCCTCTGCGCTAAAATCGCCCTGCGGAGGCAGGGCGTTAGCGGGATTTTACCTGTCGCTTGCGGGTTAGTCACGCGGTGGCCGCCGCGACGGTCGGCGTTTAGCCGCGCACCCAGCCTTTGCGGATCGGCAGGGAGAAGCAGAGGCGATAGAGGCGCTGCAGCTGACGGTACAGCGCCGGGCCGACAGTATGCCAGATTAGCGCCGCGCCAAGGCAGCCGCACATCCCGGCCAGCAGGCCGCCAACCATGTCCAGCGGCCAGTGGACGCCGAGATAGACGCGGGACCAGGCGATGGCGGCGGCAAGGGCCATCAGCAGGGCGCCGGACCACAGGCGATGCCAGAACAGGAAGGCCAGGGCAAAGGTAAAGCTGACGGTGCCATGGTCGCTGGGGAAGGAGTCGTCCGCCGCATGGTGCAGGAAGTTATAGCCCACGCCGGCGACAAACGGCCGATCGTGCGGATAGAGGTGGCCGATCGCCCATGAGACGGTCAGGCTGATCGTCAGCGCCAGCATCAGCTTAAAAACCATCTGCCGCTGGGCAGGCCCCCACAGCCACAAGGTCACCACCAGCAGGGGCACGATCAGAATCAGATCTTTAGCGATGAAAATCGCCACCTCAATGGCCCACTGCGGCGAGGCCGGGGTCGCGTTGAGCAGGGCGAACAGCGCGTAGTTAATATTTTCCAGCATAGACTTCCAGGCTCGTTGGTCCGATAGCAAATAAGCCGCCTACCCTAAATAAAAGCGGTGCGGAGATAAAGCAGCATTGTCTTAAAGATCAGGTTGTTATGAAATGTTGCCTCCTGAGGCGCGGCGCTAACCCCCTGAAAAGGGTCAGTATATCCTTTGTCACATTGCTGAAACATAAACGGAATATATACGCAGAGTGAATTGCAAAGAAGAAGTCTGACGGTGGCGCGCAACTCGCAATATTGTGCGGTGTCACCCACAATTCACTATCTCCGCGCCGGGAGTTTCATTACACTTTGCGCGATTTTTGATAGATAAGAGATTTCATGCAAAATTATTCGCTTTCAGGCCGCCGCCTCGGAAGGCAGGCGCTGCTGTTCCCGCTATGTCTGGTGCTGTACGAGTTTTCCACCTATATCGGCAACGATATGATCCAGCCGGGTATGCTGGCCGTGGTTCAGGAATTCCAGGTGGGCAACGAGTGGGTTCCCACCTCGATGACCGCCTATCTGGCCGGCGGCATGTTTTTACAGTGGCTGCTGGGGCCGCTGTCGGACCGTATTGGCCGCCGTCCGGTGATGTTGACCGGGGTGGTGTGGTTTATCGTCACCTGCCTGGCGACGCTGCTGGCGCAGACCATTGAGCAGTTCACCCTGCTGCGCTTCCTGCAGGGGATCAGCCTGTGCTTTATCGGCGCGGTTGGCTACGCGGCGATCCAGGAGTCCTTTGAGGAGGCGGTGTGTATTAAAATCACCGCCCTGATGGCCAACGTGGCGCTGATTGCTCCGCTGCTGGGGCCGCTGGTGGGCGCCGCCTGGGTGCATATCCTGCCGTGGGAGATGATGTTCGTGCTGTTCGCCGTGCTGGCGGCCATCTCGTTTGTCGGCCTGCAGCGAGCGATGCCGGAGACCGCGACGCGGCTGGGTGAAAAGCTGTCGGTCAAAGAGCTGGGCCGCGACTATCGGCTGGTGCTGAAGAACCTGCGCTTCGTCGCCGGCGCGCTGGCCACCGGCTTTGTCAGCCTGCCGCTGCTGGCGTGGATTGCCCAGTCGCCGGTCATTATTATCAGCGGCGAACAAGCCACCAGCTATGAGTATGGCATGCTGCAGGTGCCGATTTTCGGCGCGCTGATTGCCGGCAACCTGGTGCTGGCGCGCCTGACTTCGCGCCGTACCGTGCGTTCGCTGATTATCATGGGCGGCTGGCCGATCGTGTTTGGCCTGCTCCTCTCCGCGGCGGCGACGGTGGTCTCTTCCCACGCCTATCTGTGGATGACCGCCGGCCTGAGCTTCTACGCCTTCGGGATTGGCCTGGCGAACGCCGGCCTGGTGCGCTTAACCCTGTTCGCCAGCGAGATGAGCAAAGGCACGGTTTCGGCGGCGATGGGAATGCTGCAGATGCTGATCTTCACCGTCGGCATCGAACTCAGCAAACATGCTTACGAGCTGGGCGGCAATGGGCTGTTCAGCCTGTTTAACCTGCTGGGCGGGGTGCTGTGGCTGGGGCTGATGATCTACTTCCTGAAAGATAAAAGCGTCGGCAATTCGCAGCAGGGGTAACCGGTTTTCAACCCGGATGCGCTTGCATCCGGGTCTTATCAGGCGAACGGCGCTTCGCGATCCAACACCTTATCGATAATCTGCAGAACCCCCTCTTCGTTGTTGTGCGGCGCATGATAGCGGGCGACGGCTTTGACGTCTTCCCGGGCGTTGGCCATGGCGAAGCCAAACCCGGCGTGCTGCAGCATTTCGATATCGTTGCCGCTGTCGCCGAACGCCACCACCTCATGATCCTCGATGCCCCAGCGCTGCTGCAAAATACGCAGGCCGTTGGCTTTGTGCACCCCCGGGATAATTAAGTCGATGCTGCCGTAGCCGGTGGCCACTGCGGTCACCATGTCCCCCAGCGCCGCGTGCAGCCTCGGCTGAATTTCCGGGATCAGGCGGTCCGGCACGTTGAGACCAAATTTGAGGATGGTGTCATCGAGATGGTTAAAATCATCCACCAGTTCAAGGCGGTGATAATACTTCGCCGCCACCGTCTTCAGCGCGTCGTTGTAGCGGTTGAGGGTGTAGGCGCTGCGCTTCCCGCAGGCGATGATTTCGATATTCGGCAGCGTCTGCAGATGATCGACCACGGCGTTGAAATGGTGAACCGGCAGCTGGCAGTTGAAGACATCTTCATTGCCGCTCACTACCCAGCCGCCGTTTTCCGCCACGAAGGCGATCTGGTGGGCGATCTCCGGAAAGAAGGAGATCAGCTGGTAGTACTGGTTGCCGCTGGCGACCACGAAGCGAATGTTCTGCTCGCGCATTCGTTGATACTGGGCGAGGAAGCGCGGCCGGTTGTAGGTTTTGGCATCGCTTAAAAAGGTGCCGTCCATATCCACCGCAATCAGTTTGATGCTCATTAGCTGTTCTCCATAACGGGTTCAGACTGTGGCTTAGCCACCGCGCGGGCGACCAGCGCCGCCACCATCACCAGGCCCAGCACCACCAGCATCGCGCTGCGCAGGCCGAAGTGCTCGCCGAGGAAGCCCAACAGCGGCGGCCCGACGAGGAAAGCAAGATACCCGGTAATCGCCACCACGCTGACGCGCTTAGGGGCATCCGGACCGGTATCACTGGCGGCGGAAATAGTCAGCGGGAAGCCGAGCGAGGCGCCGATGCCCCACAGCAGCACCGAGATGCCCGCCACCCAGGGGTTATCGACGAAGATAATCAGGCCGATACCCAGGGCGCCCATCACCGCGCTGCCGCGAACCACCGTCACCCGGCTGTAGCGATCGATAAACCAGCCGCCGGTAAAGCGGCCCAGCGTCATGCCGAGGGTGAAGCCGGCATAGATCAGCGAGCCGGAGGTGGGGCTAAAGCCGTGGCCGTCCACCATCAGCAGCGGCAGCCAGTCATTGGCCGAGCCTTCGGCAAAGGCCATCGCCAGGACGATGACCCCGATAAGCAGCAACTGCGCGTCGCGCCATACCGGCAGACCTTTCGCCTCGCCGTGGGCGGCTTCGGCGGCATTTTTACCGGTACCCTCCGGAATGGCTCGGATGGCAATGGCGATGGGCAGAATGGCCACCAGCGCGGCCGCCAGGATATGCGGGGCGGCGGGCAGACCGAACCCGGTCACCGCCATGCCCACCCCGGCGCCGAACAGGGTGCCAAAGCTGTAGAAGCCGTGCATCATCGGCAGCACCGTTTTATTCATCTCCCGCTCAACCGCCGCGCCCTCGACGTTAATGGCGACCTCTGCCGAGCCAAAGCTGGCGCCAAAGATGGCCAGACCGAAGGCGAACAGCGGGGCGGAGGTGACCCACAGCGCCAGGCTGAGCACCAGCATGCCGAGTACGGCGAAGGACATGGTGGTGCGGATGACCTTGCGGGTGCCAAAGCGCTTCACCAGCCACGCCGAGCAGAGAATACCGCTCATCGATCCCACCGACAGGCCAAACAGCACGACGCCCATCTCTGCGGTAGAAAGCGCCAGCAGATCGCGGATCGCCGGCGTGCGGGTGGCCCAGGAAGCCATTAATAAGCCGGGGATGAAAAAGAACATAAACAGCGCCCACAGTCGAAGCTGGAGCGCTCTGCGCGAAGATTGCGTCGTCATCCGTAAACGCCTTAAAGGAGAAGAGTGAAGACAACAGTAGCAAGCATGTGTACATTTGTACATAAACCGGAAGAGGAAAATCATGGCCCGTAGACCGAACGATCCGCAGCGCCGCGAGCGCATCCTGCAGGCGACGCTGGACACCATCGCGGCGCACGGCGTCCATGCGGTGACGCACCGTAAAATCGCCACCTGCGCGAATGTGCCGCTGGGGTCGCTGACCTACTATTTCAGCGGCATCGAGGCGCTGATCGCGGAGGCGTTCAACCTGTTTACCGCCGAGATGTCGGCGCAGTATCAGCAAAGCTTCGCCGGAGTAACGAACCGGCAACAAGCCTGCGATGCCATCGCGGAGCTGATCTTCAGCGCCCAGGTGACCACGGCGCGCAATATGGAGCTGATGTACCAGCTGTACGCGTTCTGCAGCAGCCAGCCAGCGCTGAAGGCGGTGATGCAGAACTGGATGCGGCGCAGCCAGCAGACGCTGGAGCAGTGGTTTGCCCCCGACACCGCCCGCGGCCTTGACGCCTTTATTGAAGGGATGACCCTGCACTTTGTCACCGACCGCGCGCCGCTGTCGAAGGCGGCGATCCGCATGTTGGTCGGGCAGCTGGCAGGGGAGAGGGCGCAGGAAGAGGGGCGCTGAGGCGGCGTTTCAGCCGGAATGGCTAAACGCAGGCAACAAAAAACCCATCAACCTTGAACCGAAGTGGCGGGGTTGATGGGCTCCACAAAATGGGGACATCAAAGAAAAGCAGTGGCATTACTTATGACTGATGCCCTGAGAAAAAGTTCTGCCTGTGGCGGCTTTTTTCGCAAAAAATTTATTGTAGCCCTGGCCAGATGATCACGATGAGCGTCCCGGCGAGGGTGAGCAGCACGTTGGCGATGGCGTAGGTGCCCGCATAGCCGAGCGCCGGGATGTTGCTGCGCGCGGTATCGCTGATGATCTCCATCGCCGGGGCGCAGGTGCGGGCCCCCATCATGGCGCCGAACAGCATCGCCCGGTTCATGCGCAGCACGTAGGCGCCGAACAGGAAGCAGATCACCACCGGCACCAGGCTGACGATAAGCCCGGCCGCCAGCATCTGGCCGCCGACGGCGCCCAGCCCGTTATTGATCCCGGCCCCGGCGCTGAGCCCGACCCCGGCCATAAACACCATCAGGCCAAACTCTTTCACCATGTTCAGCGCCCCCTGCGGGATATAGCCGAAGGTTGGGTGGTTGGCGCGCAGGAAGCCAAGCATGATGCCGGCGAACAGCAGGCCGGCGGCGTTGCCGATGCCGAAGCTGAAGGAGCTGAACTGGAAGGTGATCATGCCGATCATCAGGCCGACGATAAAGAAGGCGCAGAAGGCGAGGAGGTCGGTCACCTGGCTGTGAATGGAGATAAAGCCGATGCGGTCGGCTACGGTCTTCACGCGGCGGGCGTCGCCGCTGACCTGCAGCACGTCGCCTTTGTTCAGCACCACGTTGTCGTCGATAGGCATCTCGATCTGGCTGCGAATGACCCGGTTCAGGAAGCAGCCGTGATCGGTAAGCTTGAGCTGCGCCAGGCGGCGGCCGACGGCGTTGTGGTTTTTGACCACAATCTCTTCGGTGACGATGCGCATGTCGAGCAGGTCGCGGTCGAAAACCTCTTTACCGTTGCGGAAGCTCGGGTCGAGGCGGGCGTGCGCGTCCGGGTAGCCCACCAGCGCAATATCGTCGCCCATCTGCAGCACCGCGTCGCCATCCGGGTTGGCCAGAATGCCGTTGCGGCGGATGCGTTCGATATAGCAGCCGGTCTGGCGATAAATGCCCAGCTCGCGCAGATTTTTGCCATCCGCCCATGCCACCAGCTCCGGGCCGACGCGATAGGCGCGGATCACCGGCAGGTAGACTTTACGTTTGGAATCGGTATCGAGGCCGCGCTCGCGGGCGATTTGCTGGGCGCTGGTCTGCAGATCCTGATGCTGCAGCTTGGGCATATAGCGGGCGCCGACGATCAGGCTCACCAGACCAACCAGGTAGGTCAGGGCATAGCCGAGGCTCAGGTGGTCAAGCGACTGCGCCAGCTGATCGCTGGGCAGGCCGAAATGGCGCAGGGTGTCCCCCGCGCCCACCAGCACCGGGGTGGAGGTCATCGCCCCCGCCAGCATACCGGCGGTGAGCCCGATATCCCAGCCGAACACTTTACCCAGCACCATGGCGATCAGCATCGCGCTGCCGACCATCACCAGGGCCAGCATCAGATAGTTTTTCCCGTCGCGGAAAAAAATCGAAAAAAAGTTAGGACCGGCTTCCACGCCGACGCAAAAAATAAACAACATAAAGCCGAGATTAAGGGCATCGGTGTTAATCGCGAAATGCTGCTGACCTAATAATAGAGAAACGACTAAAACGCCAATGGAATTACCAAGTTGTACTGAGCCGAGACGCAGTTTTCCCAGGCATAGTCCTAATGCAAGTACAACGAATAATAACAGGATGTAATTCCCGTTTAACAAATCTGCGACGTTTATATTCACGAAAGCCAACTTCTCGTTTACTAGTAAGTTGTTGAAGGAAATGGTTATTTGGTCTAAGGTTGCTCAGGCGTTCGCGTTGTCGCGAACCTATTCTGGCACCCTGTTATAACCAGCAAAAATATACCCGCTAGTTTAATCCTTCCTGGATGCGGCGGCTAGTGACAATCGTTTTTAGGCTGGTAGGGGAGTTATTGGCATGGATTGCCGAAATGCTTTATCTGACTGGGCGACGTGGACGTGAGTTAGAGGCAACATCAGGAGGATACGGTGAAATCTGAGCGTAGTTGGGCCGGCATTATCTGTGGCTTCGTTCTGTTCATTGTGGTGTGCTTATCGTTGTTGTTACATATGAAAGGGGCCTTTCGCGCCAGCGGCAACCCGGAGCTGGGCCTGCTCTTCTTTTTGCTGCCAGGGGCGGCGGCGAGCTGTCTCTCTCCCGGGCGGCGGGTGCTGCGTCCTTTGCTCGGCGCGATACTGGCGGCGCCGGTCTGTATGGTGACGATGCGGCTGTTTTTCGTCACGCACCGGACGTTCTGGCAGGAGATGGCGTGGGTACTGAGCGCGGTGTTCTGGTGTGCGCTCGGGGCGTTGTGCTTTTTGTTTATCTGCGCCTGGCTTGATACCTGGCGCAGTCATTCATCGAGTAAATAAATTTACTCAGGCAAACAGGCCAAGGTTCTCTTTCGCCCAGGCTTCGAAATCGGTGCAACCGCCGATGTGTTTCTGGTCGACGAAAATCTGCGGTACGGTTTCAACCGGTTTGCCGACGGTTTTTTCCAGATCAGCTTTGCTGATGCCTTCGGCGTGAATATCCACGTAACGGTAGTTAAAGTCATCACGCTCGTTGGTCAGTTTTTCTGCCAGCTCTTTGGCGCGAACGCAGTAAGGGCAGCCTGGACGACCAAAAATAACGGTAAACATTGCTTCTCTCCTTAAACCTCAGCCGGATGGCGAATGGCGCTTATGATGCCTGCATTGGCCGGTGAGGGAAAGAAGGTTCTGCCTTTTGCTTCGATGGTTTACGGCTATGTTTGATAAATGTCGTACTATCAAAACCCGTATACTGACCCGGCGGCGCGGTGGCATTGGCTGGCGCGCCGCGTTTATCAACCGGAGAGGCGTGATGCGAAAATTTGCCCCGTTGCCAAAAAGCATACTGCTGGTTGAGATCCTCGGGATGGGGCTGTTAACCCTCGCCTGGCTCTCGCTTAACCAGTATGTCCAGCTGCCTGCGCCCATTGCCAGCCCGACCGCGGCGCTGGTGATGCTCTTTGCCGGGATCGTGCTGATGATCCCCGCCGCCATCGTTGTGATGTGGCGGATGGCGCAGATCGTGGCCCCGCAGTTAACCCACTCTCCTGAGCCTGAATCCTTGTCTGACAGAGAAAAACGAAATGACGCCGACCATTGAGCTGCTGCGCAGCCACCGTTCTATCCGCCACTTCACCGATGCGCCCGTGAGCGACGAACAGCGCGCGGCGATTATCGCCAGCGCGCAAGCGGCATCTACCTCGAGTTTTTTACAGTGCACCTCCATCATCCGTATTACCGACCCGGCCCTGCGTGAACGTCTGGTCCCGCTGACCGGCGGCCAGCAGCACGTCGCCCAGGCGGCGGAGTTTTGGGTCTTCTGCGCCGACTTTAACCGCCACCTGCAGATCTGCCCGCAGGCGGAGCTGGGGCTGGCAGAACAGCTGCTGATCGGCGTTGTCGATACGGCGCTGCTGGCGCAAAACGCGCTGACCGCCGCCGAGTCCCTCGGGCTGGGTGGCGTCTATATCGGCGGGTTGCGCAACAGCATCGAGGCGGTGACCGAGCTGCTGGAGCTGCCGCAGCACGTCCTGCCGCTGTTCGGTCTTTGCCTTGGCTGGCCGGCGGATAACCCGGACATCAAGCCGCGGATGCCGGCCGCCATGCTGGTGCATGAGAACCGCTATCAGCCGCTGGATAACGCGCTGCTGGCCGAGTATGACGAACAGCTGGCGCACTATTATCTGTCGCGCGGCAGCAACGCCCGCCGCGATACCTGGAGCGATCATATCCGTCGCACTATCGTGAAAGAGAGTCGTCCGTTTATTCTCGACTATCTGCATAAGCAGGGGTGGGCAACGCGCTGATTACGTGTACACTGCTGCTCCGGCCAGGCGGTATCCGACGCTGGCGGCAGGAAAGGTGGAAGTGTGTTCGATAGCTGAGGCCCGCCAGTGCGGGTCTTTTTGCAGAGGTGCAGGATGAAAATTGCCATATTATCCCGGGATGGAACGCTTTATTCATGTCGACGCCTGCGCGAAGCGGCGCAACAGCGCGGGCATCAGGTCGAGATCCTCGATCCGCTTTCCTGTTATATGAACGTCAGCCCGGTGGCCTCTTCGATCCACTATAAAGGGCGCCAGCTGCCGCACTTTGATGCGGTGATCCCGCGCATTGGCTCGGCGATTACCTACTATGGCACCGCGGCCCTGCGTCAGTTTGAGCTCCTGGGAAGCTATCCGCTGAACGAATCGGTCGCCATCACCCGCGCTCGCGATAAGCTGCGCTCGCTGCAGCTGCTGGCGCGCCAGGGCATCGATCTGCCGCTGACCGGCATCGCTCACTCCCCCGATGACACCAGCGATCTGATCGCCATGGTCGGCGGCGCGCCGCTGGTGGTGAAGCTGGTGGAGGGCACCCAGGGGATCGGCGTGGTGCTGGCGGAGACCCGCCAGGCGGCGGAGAGCGTGATCGACGCCTTTCGCGGGCTGAACGCCCACATCCTGGTGCAGGAGTACATTGCCGAGGCGAAAGGCTGCGATATTCGCTGCCTGGTGGTCGGCAATGAGGTGGTGGCGGCGATCGAACGGCGGGCGAAAGAGGGCGATTTTCGCTCTAACCTGCACCGTGGCGGCATGGCTACGGTGGCGCAGATTAGCGATGAGGAGCGCGCCATTGCCATCAAGGCGACGCAAACCCTGGGCCTGGACGTCGCCGGTGTCGATATTTTACGCGCCACCCGCGGGCCGCTGGTGATGGAGGTGAATGCCTCGCCCGGACTGGAAGGCGTGGAAACCACCTCCGGCGTGGACATCGCCAGCAGGATGATCGCCTGGATCGAGCGCCAGGCGACACCGGAATTCTGTTTGAAAATAGGCGGCTAACCGCCGGATGCAAGACTGTCATGGTATGCGGCGCTTTTTTTGCGTAAGCTATGGCGTCGTTTTTCCACTGTAAGAGGTCACAGGCACTATGGATTCACTGGTCGTTCCAGGTCTGGATACGCTACGTCGCTGGCTGGATGAGATCGGCATCAGCTTTTTTGAGTGCGATTCCTGTCAGGCATTGCACCTGCCGCATATGCAGAATTTCGACGGTATTTTTGATGCCAAAATTGACCTGGTGGATAACGTGGTGCTCTTTTCCGCCCTGGCGGAGGTGAAGCCGTCTGCTTTACTGGCGCTGTCGGCGGATCTCTCGGCCATCAACGCCAGTTCGTTAACCGTGAAGGCGTTTATCGACATTCAGGACGATAATTTGCCCAAGCTGGTGGTCTGCCAGTCGCTGTCTATCGGCCCCGGGGTGACGATGGAGCAGTTCGCCTGGTTCTTCCGCCAAAGCGAGGAGCAGATCTCGATGGTGATCCTCGAAGCCGGCGCCAATCAGCTGCTGTACAAAGGCGAAGAAGAAGAGCCGGCCGCGGAAAACGTGCAATACCATTTTCTTCACTAAACCTGCCTAAAATTAGCGCAGCCACTACCGCAGCGGCTGCGTATTACCCGCTTTTATTCTGCATTTAACCTTTCTTTAAAGCATTATTCACCGCCATTCAGGCCGTTTTGGCTTATCACGTAGACCGTTATTGCATAAAAATTTGATAAAAGGCGTTTTTTTACCTGGGCTATAGCCTCTTATTCTGGCTACAGTTATTCTGGCGATGCTTCCAGTTGCGAGCAACCACTCCGGGAGAGATCCGCTCTCCTTTTCTCAGGCAATGAAAAAATATGCATGATTTTTGCATGCGTAGAAATGCGTATATTTGAGCCCGTAAGTTAACGGGCGTTGAGAAGGAAAAGAGATATGACCGCCTTTGGTAAAAAATGGTTAACAGGTCTGGTTACGGGTGCGCTGATGGCCGTCTCTGCCGGTTCGCTCGCCGCCGAACAAAAAACCCTGCATGTCTATAACTGGTCTGATTATATTGCGCCGGACACCGTGGCCAATTTCGAAAAAGAGACCGGGATTAAAGTCGTGTATGACGTTTTTGATTCCAATGAAGTGCTGGAAGGTAAATTAATGGCCGGCAGCACCGGTTTCGATCTGGTGGTGCCATCGGCCAGCTTCCTTGAGCGCCAGCTGGCGGCGGGCGTGTTCCAGCCGCTGGATAAGAGCAAACTGCCTAACTGGAAGAATCTCGACCCCGAAGTGCTGAAGCTGGTCGCCAAGCATGACCCGGAGAATAAATACGCCATGCCTTACCTGTGGGCGACGACGGGCATTGGCTACAACGTGGATAAGGTGAAAGCCGTCCTCGGCAAAGATGCGCCGGTGGACAGCTGGGATCTGGTGCTGAAGCCGGAGAACCTTGAAAAACTGAAAAGCTGCGGCGTCTCCTTCCTCGACGCGCCGGAAGAGATTTTCGCCACCGTGCTGAACTACCTTGGCAAGGATCCGAACAGCAGCAAAGCGAATGATTACACCGGTCCGGCCACCGATCTGCTGCTGAAGCTGCGGCCGAACATCCGCTACTTCCACTCTTCGCAATATATTAACGACCTCGCCAATGGCGACATCTGCGTGGCGATCGGCTGGGCAGGGGACGTCTGGCAGGCGGCGAACCGCGCGAAAGAGGCGAAGAACGGCGTCAACGTCTCCTACTTTATTCCGAAGGAAGGCGCCCTGGCGTTCTTTGACGTCTTTGCGATGCCGGCCGACGCTAAGAATAAAGATGAGGCCTATCAGTTCCTTAACTATCTGATGCGCCCGGATGTGATCGCCAAAATCAGCGACCAGGTGTTCTACGCCAACGGCAACAAGGCCTCTACGCCGCTGGTCAGCGAGACTATCCGTAACAACCCGGCGATTTATCCGCCAGCGGATGTGTTCGCCAAACTGTTCACGCTGAAGGTGCAGGATCCGAAGATCGACCGCGTGCGGACCCGCGCGTGGACCAAAGTGAAGAGCGGTAAATAAACTCTGACGGCCCGGTAAGCGGGCCGTATCAGAACGGCACTCGCCGGGAAATGGCAGCGCGCCCGGCGAGCAGAAGCACCAGGATGGTGCACCTGCACTGTTAAGCACGAAGTATGGCACCGGACCATATGGTGATCGTTTTTTTGCCGGAGAGCACCCGATTGAACGACGTAATGCCCCGCCCACAGGCGAAAGCCCCCAAAGCGCTGACCCCGCTGCTGGAAATCCGTAACTTAACCAAGTCGTTTGATGGCCAGCACGCTGTCGACGATGTCAGTCTCACTATTTATAAAGGCGAAATTTTTGCTCTGCTCGGCGCATCAGGCTGCGGGAAATCGACCCTGCTGCGCATGCTGGCGGGCTTTGAGCAACCGACCGCCGGACAGATTATGCTCGACGGCGTGGATCTGGCGCGCGTACCGCCCTATCAGCGGCCTATCAATATGATGTTCCAGTCCTACGCCCTATTTCCCCATATGACCGTTGAGCAGAATATCGCTTTCGGTCTGAAGCAGGATCGTCTGCCTAAGGCGGAAATCACCGCCCGGGTGCAGGAGATGCTGGCTCTGGTGCACATGCAGGAGTTCGCTAAACGTAAGCCGCACCAGCTCTCTGGCGGTCAGCGCCAGCGCGTCGCGTTGGCGCGCAGCCTGGCGAAACGACCAAAGCTGCTGCTGCTCGACGAGCCGATGGGGGCGCTGGATAAAAAGCTGCGCGATCGCATGCAGCTGGAGGTGGTGGATATTCTTGAGCGCGTTGGCGTGACCTGCGTGATGGTGACTCACGATCAGGAAGAGGCCATGACCATGGCGGGCCGTATCGCCATCATGAACCGCGGCAAGTTTGTGCAGATTGGCGAACCGGAAGAGATTTACGAGCACCCGACCACCCGCTACAGCGCCGAGTTCATCGGCTCGGTGAACGTCTTTGAAGGGCTGGTGAAAGAGCGTCTGGAAGATGGCCTGGTGCTGCGCTCGCCGGGACTGGTGCATCCGCTGAAGGTCGACCCCGACGCCTCGGTGGTGGACAACGTGCCGGTGTGGGTGGCGCTGCGTCCGGAGAAGATCATGCTGTGCGATGAGCCGCCGGCGGATGGCTACAATTTTGCCGTCGGCGAGGTGATTCATATCGCCTATCTGGGGGATCTCTCCATCTACCATGTGCGCCTGCAAAGCGGGCAGATGATCAGCGCCCAGCTGCAGAATGAGCACCGCCATCGGAAAGGGACGCCCACCTGGGGTGACGAGGTGCGTTTATGCTGGGATGCGGACAGCTGCGTTGTACTGACGGTGTAAGGAGAGGGCGATGAGTACCGTTGAATCCCCGTCAGGGGCGAAAAAACCGGGCGGCTTCGCGCTGTGGGCGGCGCGCCTGCAGATGGCGCATGGCCGCAAGCTGGTGATCGCGCTGCCCTATCTGTGGCTGATCCTGTTGTTTATGCTGCCGTTCCTGATCGTGTTCAAGATAAGTCTTGCCGAGATGGCGCGGGCGATCCCTCCCTACACCGATCTGATGGAGTGGGCGGATGGTCAGCTGACGCTGACCCTTAACTTTGCCAACTTCCTGCAGCTGACCGACGATCCGCTCTATTTTGAGGCTTATCTGCAGTCGCTGCAGGTGGCGGGCATCTCGACGCTCTGCTGCCTGCTGCTGGGCTATCCGCTGGCCTGGGCGGTGGCGCACAGCAAGCCGTCGACGCGCAATATTCTGCTGTTGCTGGTGATCCTCCCGTCGTGGACGTCGTTTTTGATCCGCGTCTATGCCTGGATGGGACTGCTGAAAAGCAACGGGGTGTTGAATAACTTCCTGCTGTGGCTAGGGGTTATCGATCAGCCGCTGGAGATCCTGCACACCAACCTGGCGGTATATATCGGTATCGTCTATGCCTATCTGCCGTTTATGGTGCTGCCTATCTACACCGCGCTGACCCGCATCGACTATTCGCTGGTGGAGGCCTCGCTGGATCTCGGCGCCCGGCCGCTGAAGACCTTCTTTCAGGTGATCGTTCCGCTCACCAAAGGGGGGATTATCGCTGGCTCCATGCTGGTGTTTATCCCGGCGGTGGGGGAGTTCGTGATCCCGGAGCTGCTGGGCGGGCCGGACAGCATTATGATTGGCCGCGTGCTGTGGCAGGAGTTCTTTAACAACCGTGACTGGCCGGTGGCTTCGGCGGTGGCGATTGTCATGCTGCTGCTGCTGATCGTGCCGATCATGTGGTTCCATAAGCACCAGCAAAAACAGATGGGAGAGCAGGGATGAACGACTTGCCGGTAGTACGCTCGCCGTGGCGCATTCTGATCCTCGTGCTCGGGTTCACCTTCCTCTATGCCCCGATGCTGATGCTGGTGATCTACTCCTTCAATAGCTCAAAGCTGGTGACGGTCTGGGCCGGGTGGTCAACGCGCTGGTATAGCGAGCTGTTCCACGATGACGCGATGATGAGCGCGGTGGGGCTCAGCCTGACTATCGCCGCCTGCGCGGCGACGGCGGCGGCGATCCTTGGCACCATCGCCGCGGTGGTGATGGTGCGCTTTGGACGTTTTCGCGGCTCCAACGGCTTCGCGTTCATGATCACCGCGCCGCTGGTCATGCCGGACGTGATCACCGGGCTCTCGCTGCTGCTGCTGTTCGTGGCGCTGGGACATGCCATCGGCTGGCCGTCGGATCGCGGGATGCTGACCATCTGGCTGGCGCACGTCACCTTCTGTACCGCCTACGTGGCGGTGGTGATCTCCTCGCGCCTGCGTGAGCTGGACCACTCGATCGAAGAGGCGGCGATGGATCTGGGCGCCGCGCCGCTGAAGGTCTTCTTCGTCATCACGCTGCCGATGATTATGCCAGCGGTGATCTCCGGCTGGCTGCTGGCCTTCACGCTGTCGCTGGATGACCTGGTGATCGCCAGCTTTGTCTCCGGTCCCGGGGCCACGACCTTGCCGATGCTGGTCTTCTCCAGCGTGCGCATGGGGGTCAACCCGGAGATTAACGCACTGGCGACGCTCATCCTCGGCGTGGTCGGCGTTGTTGGTTTTATCGCCTGGTATTTGATGGCCCGCGCAGAAAAGCAGCGAGTGCGCGATATCCAGCGTGCAAGACAAGGCTGAACCACCTAAAATCGGTACAGCAGCCTCCGGTCGGCGCCACTCTGTGGCGCCGTTTTCATGGAAGACATTACGTTGGGATTGTTTACGAAAACTCGCTCATCGCATGCCCGCCTTAACGTCCCTGCGCTGGTGCAGGTGGCGGCCTTTGCGATTATTTTGATTCGCGGTCTGGATCTGCTGATGATCCTCAATCTGTTGGGCCTGCAGGGGCTGAACGAATTCATACACCGTAGCGTCCAGACCTGGAACCTGACGCTGGTCTTCCTCGGCAGCCTGGCGCTGGTGTTTATCGAAATCTGGTGCGCCTTCTCGCTGGTGAAAGGGCGCAACTGGGCGCGCTGGGTTTATCTGCTGACGCAGATGATAGCCGCCGGCTACCTGTGGGCGGCGTCGCTGGGCTACGGGTATCCGGAGCTGTTCAGTATTCCCGGCGAATCCAAACGGGAGATCTTCCACTCGCTGGTGATGCAAAAACTGCCGGATCTACTGGTCCTGACGCTGCTGTTTGTGCCAGCGACCTGCCGTCGGTTTTTCCGCCTGCAATAACGGTGATACAATCCCCGCCCCTGGAATTTTGAAGGTCAATTATGCATTGCGCACTCTACGACGCCGGCCGCTGCCGTTCCTGTCAATGGCTGGAACGGTCGGTTCCGCAACAGCTCGCCGATAAAATGGCCGACCTGCGCACGCTGCTGGCGGCAATCCCCGTCGCCGACTGGGGCGAGCCGGTCAGCGGGCCGGAGGCGGCTTTCCGTAACAAGGCCAAAATGGTGGTCAGCGGCAGCGTGGAGCGTCCGCTGCTGGGGATGCTGCACCGCGATGGCACCCCGGTGGACCTCACCGACTGCCCGCTCTATCCCGCCGAGTTTGCGCCGGTGTTTGCCGGCCTGAAGCCCTTTATCGCCCGCGCCGGGTTAACTCCCTACAACGTCGCGCGCAAGCGCGGGGAGCTGAAATATCTGCTGCTGACCGCCAGCCAGCAGGGGGAGATGATGCTGCGCTTCGTGCTGCGCTCAGAGGCCAAGGTGGCCCAGCTGCGCGCCGCGCTGCCCTGGCTGCAGGCACAGCTCCCGCAGCTCAAGGTGATCACGGCGAATATCCAGCCGGTGCATATGGCAATCATGGAAGGCGAGCAGGAGATCTTCTTCACCGAACAGCAGGCGCTGGGCGAGGTCTTTAATGAGGTGCCGCTGTGGATCCGTCCGCAAAGCTTCTTTCAGACTAACCCGACGGTAGCCAGCCGGCTGTACGCCACCGCCCGCGACTGGGTGCGCGCGCTGCCGGTCCAGCATATGTGGGATCTGTTTTGCGGCGTCGGCGGTTTTGGCCTGCACTGCGCGACGCCGGCGATGCGCCTGACCGGGATAGAGATAGCCCCGGAAGCGATCGCCTGCGCCAGGCAGTCTGCCGCGCAGCTGGGGCTCGGCAATCTGCATTTTCAGGCGCTGGACTCCACGCGGTTCGCCACGCATGAAGCGGATATCCCGCAGCTGGTGCTGGTCAACCCGCCGCGACGCGGCATTGGCGCTGAACTGTGCGACTATTTGAGCCGCATGGCGCCGCCCTACATTATCTATTCCAGCTGTAACGCCCGCACCATGGCGACCGACATTGCCCGTCTTAGCGGCTATCGCGTCGAGCGGGTCCAGCTGTTTGATATGTTCCCTCATACCGCCCACTACGAAGTGCTGACCCTGCTGGTCCGCGAAGTTTAAACAAAATGTGAAGGCTTTGCGCCGCCGAAATCGGGTAAGCTTGACGCAGCATGTTTTGTTATTGGTGGGGGGAATCTAATGGCCAAAACCATTCTGCTGGTGGAAGATGATGAGGATATAGCCACGCTGCTGCGGCTCAATCTGCAGGATGAGGGCTATCAGATTGTGCATGAGGCCGATGGCGGCCAGGCCCTCGCCCGACTGGAAACGCGGGTCTGGGATGCGGTGATCCTCGATTTGATGCTGCCCGGCGTCGATGGCCTGGAGATCTGCCGGCGCATCCGCCAGATGACCCGCTATCTGCCGGTGATCATCATCAGCGCTCGCACCAGCGAAATGCACCGTGTGCTGGGCCTGGAGATGGGCGCCGACGACTATCTGGCGAAACCCTTTTCGTTACTGGAACTTATCGCCCGCGTTAAAGCGCTGTTTCGTCGCCAGGAGGCGATGGGGCAGAACCTGCTGATGGACGCCGGGCGGCTGTCCTGCCATGGCCTGAGCATCGATCCGCTGTCCCGCGAAGTGAGGCTGCGCGGCGAGATGGTGGACCTCACGCCGCGCGAATTCGAGCTGCTGTATTACTTTGCCCGCCATCCCGGGGAGGTGTTTTCCCGGCTGGCGCTGCTGGAGCAGGTCTGGGGATATCAGCATGAGGGCTATGAGCACACGGTCAATACCCATATCAACCGCCTGCGCAGCAAAATCGAACGTGACCCGGCCGAGCCGGACATCATTCTGACCGTCTGGGGAAAAGGCTATAAGTTCGCCCCGGTGACCCAGGAGGCCGCCCCGTGATCCGCCGCCTGAGCCTCAGCCAGCGGCTGGCGCTGGTGGTGGTCTCCCTGCTGATGCTGTGCGCGGCGGCGGTGTGCGCCGTTCAGTTACACAGCAGCGCGCAGTATGGCAACGCCATGGTGCAGCGCCTCTCCGCCGGGCTGGCTCAGCAAATTGTGGCCCGCGAACCGCTGCTGGACGCCCACGGCGAGGTCAACCGGCAAACCCTGAAGTCGCTGTTTGACCGCCTGATGACCTTTAATCCCAGCGTGGAGCTCTATCTGCTGTCGCCGGATGGCGACCTGCTGGCCGATGCGGCGCCGCCGGGCCATATCCAGCGCCAGCGGATCGACATGGCGCCGGTACAGGTTTTTCTCACCGGCAGTACGTCGCCGGTGTATGGCGACGATCCCCGCAGCCTTGACGGGCGAAAAGTCTTCAGCGCCGCCCCGCTGCGCGTCGACGGCCAGCTGCGCGGCTACCTGTATATCATTTTGCAGGGGGAGACCTTTAATCATCTGGCGGCCGACGCCTGGCAAAAAACGCTGTGGAGCATTGTTCTGTGGACCCTGCTGCTGGTGGCCCTGTTTGGTCTGCTGGCGGGAGGCCTGGCATGGTTCTGGGTTACCCGGCCTGTCCGCCAGCTCACCGCCCAGGTGGCGGCGAACGATCGGGACAGCATCAGCGCCATCAAAACCCTGGCGGCCCGCACGCCGGAGCCACAGCCCGGTAACGAGGTAGCGGTCCTTGAGAACCGCTTTATTGACCTTGCCCGGCAGATAGCCGGTCAGTGGGATCGGCTGGCCGATAGCGACCGCCAGCGCCGCGAATTTGTGGCCAATATTTCCCACGATTTGCGCACACCGCTGACTTCGCTGCTGGGGTATCTGGAAACGCTGACCCTGAAGGACGAACGGCTGACCGCCGAGGAGCGCAGGCAGTATCTCACCATCGCCCTGCGCCAGGGCAACAAGGTGCGCCATCTTTCACAGCAGCTGTTTGAGCTGGCGCGACTGGAGCACGGGAGCATTAAGCCGCAGCGCGAGCGTTTCGCGATGGGGGAGCTGATTTCCGACGTGGCGCAGAAGTTTGAACTCACCGCCCGCACGCGCGAGGTGAACCTGCAAATTGATGTGCCGGGGCCGTTGCCGCTGATCAACGCCGATGTGTCGATGATTGAGAGGGTGGTGACCAACCTGCTCGATAACGCGATGCGGCATACTCCCGTCGGCGGGGAGATCCGTCTGGCGGTCTGGCAGGAGAATCAACAGCTCCAGGTTGAAGTGGCAGACAACGGAACGGGCGTCGATGCCGCGCTGCGCGATGATCTGTTCCAGCGGCCGTCGGCGTTGTCTACCCAGGCGTCGCGGGAGGATCGCGGTGGGTTAGGACTGCTGATTGTGAAACGGATGCTGGAGCTGCACGGGGGCGGGATCCGGCTGGTGGAGTCGGTAAGCGGGGCGCGGTTCAGGTTCTTCGTGCCACTTTGAGAAATTGCCGGGTGGCGGCTACGCCTTACCCGGCTACGGGGACGGAGCAGGCCGGGTAAGCGCAGCGCCCCCCCGGCAAAAAAGTTACTCCGGGAACCACTGGTTGCTGATTTTCTGGTAGGTACCGTCGGCTTTAATCGCCTTCAGCGCGGCGTTCAGTTTCTCCAGCAGCGCCTTGTTATCCGGGCGCACGGCAATCCCAAGGCCGGTGCCAAAGTATTGCGGATCGGTTACTTTCGGCGTGGCTGCCCCCAGCTGCGGGTTGGTTTTCAGCCACTCGTTGACCACCGCCGTGTCGCCGAACACGCCGTCGATACGGCCATTTTTCAGGTCGATAATCGCGTTCTGGTAGCTGTCATAGGCGACGGTCTTCACCTCAGGATGTTTATCCTGCAGATATTTCTGGTGGGTGGTGCCGTTTTCCATGCCGATCCGTTTGCCTTTCAAATCATTGAACGAGTGGAACGCGTCTTTTTTGGCGATCACCAGCGCGGAGTTGGCGTAGTACGGGTCGGTGAAGGCCACCTGCTTGCTGCGTTCCGGCGTAATATCCATTCCGGAAATCACCGCGTCATACTTCTTAAACTTCAGCGCCGGGATCAGGCTGTCAAACGCGTGGTTGGTAAAGGTGCATTCTGCCTGCATTTGTTTGCACAGCGCATGGGCCAGATCGATATCAAAGCCGACAATCTGGTTATTCGCGTCCATCGATTCAAACGGCGGATAGGTCGCGGACACGCCGAAGCTGATTTTCTCCGCGGCGGCGGCGCCGAAGGTGAACGTGGTGAGCAGTGCAGCCAGAACTAACTTTTTCATCGTGGAACTCCCGTCTGTCAATCTTATGATTATTTGCCGTGTCTGCGGCATAGGGTGACAATGCCATTAAATGAATTTGTATGCAATAAAAATGATTAACTATTTTGTTTGATATAAAAAAAGACGGACAGGTATTAGACTTGTCCGTCTTGTTGTTCGCTTATTATGCAAATACGCCAGGCGCTAGTTACGCCGTTCGAAAGCTAGCGCTTTGCGCTCCACCAGGCGCATCAACAGGGTCAGCAACCCGTTGACGATGAGATAAATAATCCCGGCGGCGCCGAACACCATCACGTCGTAGGTCCGTCCGTACAGCAGCTGGCCGTGACCCATCACTTCCATCAGGGTGATGGTGTAGGCCAGAGAAGTACTTTTGAACACCAGCACCACTTCGTTGGAGTAGGACGACAGCGCGCGTTTAAAGGCGTACGGCAGCAGGATCGCCAGGGTATCCTTTTTACTCATCCCCAGCGCGCTGCACGACTGCCATTGCCCGTCGGGGATCGCCCGGATGGCGCCATAAAACAGCTGGGTGGTATAGGCGGCGCTGTTAAGCGACAGGGCGATCAGGGCGCACAGCCACGGCTCGGAGATAAGATGCCACAGCCATGGATATTCCTGCAGCGAAGGAAACTGCCCGGGGCCATAGTAGATCAGGAAGATCTGCACCAGCAGCGGCGTACCGGTAAACAGGGTGATGTAGCCGCGCACTATCCACACTAGCCCCGGCGTCTTCAGCGTCAGGATAATGGTAAAGATCAGCGACAGGATCAGCGCCACGATAATCGACGCCACGGTCAGCGTCAGGCTGGTATGCAGGCCTTTCAGCAGTTCGGGTAAGTAGTCGAGCATCAGCCTGGTCTCCGTTCGAAGCGCGTCGCACGCTGGTCAATCCGCTTAAGGATGTATTGACTCAACAGGGTGATGACGAGATAGATTGCTGCGGCAATGATATACCAGTTAAAGGGCTCCTGAGTGCGGGTGGCGATGCTTTTGGTCTGCAGCATCAGATCGTTGACGCTGATCAGGCTCACCAGCGCGGTGTCCTTCAGTAGCACCAGCCACTGGTTGCCGAGACCGGGCAGGGCATGGCGCCACATCTGCGGCATCACCAGGCGGAAGAAAATGGCCGCTTTCGACAGCCCCAGCGCCTGGCCGGACTCCCACTGACCCTGCGGAACGGCTTTCAGCGCGCCGCGCAGCGTTTGCGAGGCGTAGGCGGCATACAGCAGCGACAGGGCGATCGCCCCGCAGAGGAACGGACTGACGTCAAAGTTCTCAATCTGCATCTGCACCGGGATCTGCGTGAACCCGAGCGGGATGGTGAAACCGTCAGAGAGCGTCAGCAGCAGCTGGGACGAGCCGAAATAGATAAACAGCACCACCAGAATTTCCGGTAGGCCGCGCAGAATGGTCACAATGCCGGTTGCAAGCCAGGCTACCGGGCGCCATTTCACTGACTCCAGTACCGCGAAGAGCATCGCCAGGACGAGGCCGATGGCGAGCGCGCAAACGGCAAGGCCGACGGTCATCCCGGCGGCGCTTGCTAATGGAAAAATTTCGTTCATTCAGTCTTACTTCTGGAACCATTTGTTATAGATGGTCTGGTAAGTGCCGTCTTTCTTCACTTTTTCCAGCGCAGCGTTAAATTTCTGCTGCAGGTCGGTGTTGCCCTGACGCACGGCAATGCCCAGCCCGGTGCCGAAATAGGCTTTGTCGGTCACTTTATCGCCCACGGCCGCCAGCTTCGGATTGCTCTTCAGCCATTCGGTGACCACAGCGGTATCACCGAAGACCGCGTCAATACGACCGTTCTGCAGATCCAGCTTCGCATTCTGGTAGCTGTCGTAAGGCACGGTGGTGATTTCCGGATGTTTATCCGTGATAAATTTCTGGTGGGTGGTGCCGTTCTGTACGCCCACTTTTTTGCCCTTCAGCTGGTCAATGCTGGTGAACTTGCCCTGCTGACCGACGAACAGCGCCGAGTTGTCATAATACGGGGTGGAGAACAGGACCTGCTTTTCACGCTCAGGCGTGATGTCCATCCCGGCCATGACCGCGTCGAAACGGCGGAATTTCAGGCCCGGGATCAGGCTGTCAAAGGCCTGGTTGGTAAAGGTACAGGTGGCGTCGATCTCTTTACACAGCGCGTTAGCCAGATCCACATCGAAACCGACGATCTGGTTGTTGGCATCCACCAGCTCAAACGGAGGGTAGGAGGCCTCGGTGGCGAAACGAATGGTTTGCGCGGCGGAAGCGGAGAGGCTCATGCCTGCGAGCAGGGCGGCAATCAGTACTTTTTTCATCGTCATTTCCCCGAAAAACATCAGTGTGAAAGATAGTTTTTAAACGCGTCAGTTTGCGGATGCGTGAAGCAGGAGGCATCCCCTTGCTCGACGATATGGCCATTTTCCATATACACCACCCGGCTGGCCGTCTTGCGCGCCACTTCAACTTCATGGGTGACGATAACCTGGGTGATGCCGGTTTCAGCCAGCTCGCGGATGATACTAACGATCTGGGCGGTGATTTCCGGGTCGAGCGCCGCGGTAGGCTCATCGAACAGCAGAACCTGCGGCTCCATCATCAGCGCGCGGGCGATTGCCACACGCTGCTGCTGACCGCCGGATAAATGCAGCGGGTAACGATCGCTGTAGGGCTTCAGACGCAGGCGCTCCAGCAGCTTCTCTGCGCGAGCCAGCGCCTGATCCTTGCTTAACCCCAGTACGCGACAGGGGGCCTCGATCAGGTTCTGCTGTACCGTCAGGTGCGGCCACAGGTTGTACTGCTGAAAGACCATGCCGACGTTCTGCCGCAGTTCGCGAATCGCTTTATCGGACGGCGCTCTGGTGAAGTCGAAATGGTTACCGGCGATGGTTAATGAACCGGAACGCGGCATCTCCAGCAGGTTGAGTACGCGCAGCAGCGAGCTCTTCCCGGCACCGCTGGGGCCGAGCAGCACCAGCGTTTCCCCCTGCGGGCAATCCAGCGTGATGTCGAACAGCGCCTGGTGCGCGCCGTAGAAGCAATTAATGCCGTTTAGTTTAATACTCATCTGGGCAGTCTGATACGAATAGCTATTGAGGCCGCAAATACTACCTTTGGCAGAATAGTTATGCAATATTTATGCGTTAAAAGTTAAATCTAAACCACGTTTAGCTTTAAAGTTAGCACAAAATATTGCCTGGTGGGTGAGGGGGGAGTAAATGTCGGCATTCTCGGGGCGAATACCGACATTTTACCGGGGTTATCGTTTCAGCGACGTCGCTTCAACTCCAGAACTAACGTTTCTCCAGACTCTGTCGCAACGTCCCGGCCGGCGCGTGGCTGTTGTTGCCGAGATAGCGAACGTCATCGACGGCCCAGCACTGTCCTTCCTGGATCATCAGCACTTCGTCTTTCCAGCTCTGGGTTCCCTGCTTTAGCTCCACGCGCAGCGGAATGTTGCGCGCATCGCGATTAGGGATGGTTGAGGCGCTGGCGACGACGGCGCTGTCCGCCGGGGTGCTGCTGCTCGAGAACAGGTTAGCCTGCAGCAGTTTGCTGTTGGCCGGATCCTGACGGGCGTCATTGAGTAACTTCGCCAGGCCGTCGCTGAGATAGGGGCGCAGCGCCGCCGGATCCTGCGTACGGTTCTGGAGCTGGGTGTCGTAGAATTTTTGCGCTACGTCGTCAGGGCCGCCTTCGACACAGGGGCCGCTGCGGGTGCCATTATCTTTATAGGCCGGGGTGACGGTCGTACAGGCGCTGAGCGCCAGCGCGCAAGGGAGAAGTGCTGCAAGAAGTTTGTAGCGCATGATGATTTCCTTATAAGCGAACTACGTTTTCAGTTTCCGTTAAAGCATAGCGTATAGCGTGCGGATTGTACTTGACGCAAAGAGCTAAGACCTTGATGTGACTACGGCCTTAGGGCAGGACATCGACAGGGAAGATCACTATATGATATTAAGGCAGGAAAAACTGGGGCCGTTTAAAAATAAACAGACTTTTTGGGCAAACAAGAAACATTACCCGGGCAATATGATAATGTTTCTTGAAATATAAGATTAATTACTTCTTCTTATAGATGTTAGCGGAGATGTGCAGTTTTTTATCGGTATTACCGGAAGAGAGCACGATAACGTCTGCGCCTTTCTCATCGGCCTTTTTAATCAGTTCTTCACGGGCATCGCTGGGTGCAGTCTGACCGGTAGAAGAAATGGTACCGATTTTAGTATATTGCGTATGGACCTTATCGAAGGCTTCTTTCGTTAAAATTTCTGCAGAGAAGGCGTTCGCCGTTAAAAACAATGCTGCACCTGCCACTAAAGCTGCATATTTCATATTTTTAGACTCCATTGTTTATCTTGCTATCATCATGCTCTTGTTTTATCTCACCAATGAGCGGTTTCAGATTGTACTAACACCGTTTTTTTTTCAAGTGCAATACTGCAATTTTATGACGGTTAGTTAACTCTTTTTTAAAGAAAAGATGACGTATTTCGCATTGATAATGCTTGCTTTTTTTTGCCAGATACACATAGGGAGAGGACTAGACCCTTTTCATCTGACGTTAGCAGAAAATCAGCTTAAGGCGCCGGGGCAGAAAGGGGGCAGCGTTGACAGACATTCCCGGAAACATGGTTTATCATAAAGCAAAGCAGGGTCTGCGCCCATGGTCATGCAGGTCACCAGGGAGATAAGATGTTAACAAATAAGCAAGAGGGCGTCCGCCAGCTGCGAACCGAGCTGTGGGCCACCAGAGATAATGTCCAGCGCCATGCGCTATCCATGAGTATGCCCTGGCTGGCCTTTGTCAATATCGCTTTTGCGTTAATGGTTTTCTTCCGCAATTTTATCTTTACGCATTTTGATAAGAAGCTGTTAACGCACCAGGCGGTTATTCCTTATGTCGAAGTCGCGCTGATCGCGGTTATTATTATTTCGATAATTTTAGCCATTATTGCCGTCACGCCGCGCCTGGCGCAGGGGCGCTATACGTTGAGCATTATCACCGGCCTGCAGCTGGCACTCAGCCTGTGCTGGTCCCTGAGTAATTACTGTTTTATCTTTTTCTGGACACTGCCCTTCGCCTGGCCGCTGCTGGTGATATTAATGACCACCGGCCTCGCCGCGCTGTATCACCATTGGCCCGGCATTATCGCTTTTTTGCTTCCGCTATGGGGAACCGCCCTGCTGGCGGGACTACAGATCCACCCTCACACTGAGGTCCGCTTTTTGATCCTGTGGGGAATTTTTACGGCGATTTTACTCTATGGCAGGCGTATTCTTAAGCGCTGGTATGATGAGGCCTGGAATACGCATCAGGAAAATATGCGGCTTATTCAGCGGCTGGAAAGCATTGCCAACCAGGATGCATTAACCGGGACCGCGAATCGCCGGGCGCTGAATGCCTATCTGGCGGAGATTTGGCAGCAAAAAACGCCGTTGGCGCTGATGATGATCGACGTCGATTACTTTAAGCGTTACAACGACCAGTATGGCCATCAGGCTGGCGACGATTGCTTATCGACTGTCGCCCAGGTGCTTAAAATGGCGGTACGGGCCGAGGGCGATCTGGTCGCCCGCTACGGCGGCGAAGAGTTTGTCATCGCGCTGCCCGGGGTTTCCTTAGCGCGAGCCACCTCCATTGCCGAGCGCATTCAGCAGAAAATTAGCGAGGCGGCGATCCCCCATGAAGCTTCGGCGGTGGCCTCGGTGGTGACCGTCAGTATGGGGGTCGTCGCCTCCGACGGCACGGTTCCGATGGAGACGCTGATCGCCCGGGCGGACAGCGCGCTGTACCAGGCGAAAAATAAAGGACGAAATCGATGGTCTTATTAACCCGGAGACGCTGCCGGGCAAGGATGAAAGAATGACACGGATTGCGCTGATCGCGCTGCTGGCGTTACTGCTAAGCGGCTGTGCCGGCGAAAAAGGGATTATCGATCGCGATGGATACCAGCTGGACACCCGCCATCCGGCGCAGGCGGCCTATCCGCGAATAAAAGTGCTGGTGATCCACTATACGGCAGACAACTTTGATACTTCTCTGGCGACCCTGACCGATAAAGAGGTCAGCTCCCACTATTTAATTCCTGAACAGCCGCCGCGCCACCATGATAAACCGCGGATCTGGCAGCTGGTGCCGGAAGAGGATCTGGCCTGGCACGCCGGTGTCAGCTACTGGAGCGGCAGCACGCGCATCAACGATACTTCCATCGGTATTGAACTGGAAAACCGCGGCTGGCAGAAGACCGCGGGAGGTAAAAGCTTTACCCCCTTTCACCCGGAACAGATCGCGGCCCTGATCCCGCTGGCGCGCGATATTATCACCCGCTACCACATCGCGCCGCAGAACGTGGTGGCCCATGCCGATATCGCCCCGCAGCGCAAAGACGATCCGGGGCCGTTGTTCCCCTGGCAACAGCTGGCGCAGCAGGGGATTGGCGCCTGGCCGGACGAGCAGCGGGTGGCTTTTTATCTGAACGGGCGGCCGCCCAGTGAGCCAGTGGACCCTGAGGTGGTGCTGGATTTGCTGGCGCGCTACGGCTATCAGGTCACGCCGGAGATGACTCCCGCGCAGCAGAAACGGGTAATTATCGCCTTCCAGATGCACTTCCGCCCCCAGCGCTGGGATGGCGTAGCGGATGCGCAAACCGAAGCGATAGCCGAGGCGCTGTTAGAGAAATATGGCCAGGGTTAGCGGTGAAGTTTACCGTGGTCGCGTAACCAGGCGGCGGTACGCACAATCCCGTCGTCCAGCGTCACCACAGGCTGATAGCCCAGCTCATCCTGCGCGCGCGTGATATCGAGCGTAAAATCAAAATTAAGTTTAGAGACGCCGTAGTGGGTAAAGGCCGGCTCTTTGGCCGTTTTATCGCCAAAACGCTCCATGCTGCGGGCGATAATATCCAGCATCGGGTAGGGAACTGAACGGATCCGGCATTTGATGCCCAGCTCATCGATCAGTTTCTGCACGATGCTGCGCAGAGTGCGCGGTTCGCCATTGCTGATATTCCACGCGCGGGCGGAGGGAAGATGATCGCAGGCAGGCTGGCTCGCCAGCCACATCGCGTGGACGGCATTTTCATAATAGGTCATATCGACCAGCGCGCTGCCGCCCCGCGGCAACAGGACGCTGCCGTAGTGCTGCATCATTTGCGCCAGCCGGGGAATAAAGACTTTATCGTGCGGCCCGAACAGGCTCTGCGGGCGCAAAATGGTAAAACGGGTGTGCGGGTTGGCCTGCGCCAGCAGGTTGATCACCTCTTCGCTGGCCGCCTTGCTGCGGGCAAACTCATTGGCGAAGCGGTGCGGGCGGAAATCTTCCTGAATATCGCGATGGTGGTGATAATCAAAATAGAGCGAGGGCGAAGAGATATGGACGAAATTGCGTACGCCCCATGCTACCGACCATTCGCCGAGGCGGCGGGTGGCGCGGACGTTAGCGAGATCGAAAGCCTGTTGCGTGCCCCAGGGCGAGGTGAAACTTGAGCAGTGCCACAGGGTATCGATACCGGCGAGCATCACTTTAGCCTGCGAAGAGACCAGCTCGGTTAAATCTGCCGGGATGAATTCCGCCCCCATTTTGCTCAGAAGCTTACCCATCGCTTCGTTGCGCCCGGTCGCTCGCACGCTGATGCCCTTGTTGCGCAGATATTCCACTGCGTTGCGGCCTAATCCGCTGGTCGCACCGGTAACCAGTACCTTCATATTACTCTACTGTCCCAGAAAAGAATTTCGTGCGCATTTTTCCGTGATTCTCCCGACTATGCAATGAGAATCATGAAAGAATAATGCTTATCCTTCGACTCTGCCTGAGATTTGTTCGGCCAACCGGGTGATGCGTTGCGCCATACCGCGGAAAATAAACAGGTGCGCCGGGATCATCAGCAGCCAGTAGACCAGGCCCGGCATACCGTGCGGGTGCCACCAGGCGCGGACGTCCAGTTCACGACGATCGCCTTTATCGTTAATGGTAAAGCTTAACCGGCCCAGTCCCGGCGCTTTCATGCCGAACAGCAGAGTGAGCTGTTTTTCTTCCTCCACGATAATCACCTTCCAGCTGTCGACCGTATCGCCGGTCTGCAGATAGTCGCGCTGCGGTCGCCCTTTGGCCAGCCGGTGGCCGACCAGCAGATCCAACGCGCCGCGGGTTTTCCACAGCAGATTGCCGAAAAAATATCCCTCTTTACCGCCGATTTGGTTAACGACCTGCCACAGGGCTTTGCGGCTCGCCTGAGTGGTGATGGTGCAGCCTGCCTGTTTCGGATAATAGCCATACTCCGGTCGCCAGCGGGCGAAAGCCTGGGCGTCGTAGCCCCAGTCGCTGGAGTTTACCAGCTGCTCTTCTTCTTTCAGGGTGCGGCGAACCGCCTGATCGAAGGGGATCAGCGTTTGCGGGATCAGCGCCCGCAGCGTCCGGTCATCGGCGATCAGATCGTGCTTCAACCCCTGAATTAGCGCTTTGGCGATGGTCGGCGGCACCGAGGTGATGACATTGAGGAACCACACCGAGATCCAGCGCGTCGGCAGGGGAATCGGAATGAGCGGGCGGTGTTTGCCGCTGACGGCCATAAAGCGAATGAACTGCTGCTGATAGCTTAACACCTCCGGACCGGCGGCTTCGAAGACGCGGTGCGCGTCGGAAGGATGATTCAGTAGCTCAACGAGGTCAACGAGCAGATTTTCCAGCGCGACAGGGGTGGTACGCGAACGCACCCAGCGCGGGGGGGTCAGCACCGGCAGGTTATAGACCATGTCGCGCATCACCTCGAAGGCGGCGGAGCCGGCGCCGACGATAATTCCGGCCCGCAGCTCGGTTACCGGCACGCCCGACTCGCGCAGGAGATCGCCGGTGACCTGACGAGCGCGCAGATGGTCGGACTGCTCCTGCGCTGGAGCCTGCAGCGAGCTGAGAAAGATAATCTGACGCACCGGCGTCTGGCGCAGGGCATCGCGAACATGCGTCGCCACCCGACGCTCATGGGCGATAAAATCGCCGCCTTCGCCCATGCCGTGTACCAGATAGTAAAGGGTATCGATACCTGTGAGCAGCGCAGGCAGAGCCTGCGGCTGATTGAGATCGACTGACCGGCAGGTGACGCCGGGCAAAGCGAGTTTTTGCAGTCGGTCGGTATGGCGCGCCGCCGCCAGTACCGGATAACCCCGCGCGCTTAATTCGCGGACTAAATGTTGACCAATATAGCCGCTGGCGCCGAGCACCAAAACCGATTGCGACACGCCTGACTCCTTAGCGTTGTAAAAAAGCCTGCCAGTGGGCGACCACTTCGCTCAACTGCTGACGATTGACATCCAGGTGAGTGACCAGACGGACGATGGGCGAGGCGTTGATCAGCACGCCGCGCGCCTGCATAAACTCGCCGAGCGCCCGGGCCTGTTCATCACCGACGCGAACGAACAGCATGTTGGTATCGTGACGGGTGACGTCGGCGCCGATGGCGCGCAGCTGATCCGCCATCCACGCGGCGTTATCATGATCCTCCTGCAGGCGCTGCACGTTATTTTTCAGCGCGTACAGCCCGGCGGCGGCCAGAATGCCCGCCTGGCGCATCCCGCCGCCGACCATTTTCCGCCAGCGAACGGCGCGGCGAATATACGCCTCACTGCCGACCAGCAGCGAGCCAACCGGGGCGCCAAGCCCCTTTGACAGGCAGATGGTGAAGGAGTCGCAGTACTGGGCGATATCGCGCAGCTCACAGCCGTAGGCGACCACGGCGTTAAAGATGCGCGCGCCGTCGACGTGCAGCGCCAGATCGCGCTGGCGGGTAAACGCCCAGGCTTCCTGGAGATAGTCGCGCGGCAGCACCTTACCGTTATGGGTGTTTTCCAGGCTCAGCAGGCGGGTCGGGGCAAAATGGATATCGTCAGGTTTGATTTTCGCTGCGACTTTATCCAGCGGCAGCGAGCCGTCCGCCGCGGCGTCAATCGGCTGCGGCTGAATACTGCCGAGAACCGCCGCCCCGCCGGCTTCGTACAGATAGTTATGCGCCCCCTGGCCGACGATATACTCTTCGCCGCGCTGGCAGTGGCTGAGCAGGCCGACGAGGTTGGCCTGGGTGCCGGTGGGCAGAAACAGCGCCGCCTCTTTGCCGGCCAGGTCGGCGGCGTAGCGCTGAAGTTCATTGACGGTAGGGTCGTCACCATACACATCGTCCCCGACCGGGGCGGCCATCATGGCTTCCAACATGGCGCGCCCGGGACGGGTAACGGTATCACTGCGCAGATCGATCACGGCTTTTCCTTGTTCTGGTTCAGAGTATTGCTTCTGTTTTACCTGAGCCAGTTGGTTTTCGCCAGTTCGATGACTTCATCGCCGCGCCCGCTGATGATCGCCCGCAGCATATACAGGCTAAAGCCTTTCGCCTGCTCCAGCTTGATCTGCGGCGGGATCGCCAGCTCCTCTTTGGCGACCACGACGTCGACCAGCACCGGACCGTCGGTGCGGAAGGCGGTCTGCAGCGCTTCATCCACCTCGGCGGCTTTCTCAACGCGAATACCTTTAATACCGCAGGCTTCGGCGATGCGGGCGAAGTTGGTGTCGTGCAGCTCTGTGCCGTCGGTGAGATAGCCCCCGGCCTTCATCTCCATCGCCACGAAACCCAGCACGCTGTTGTTAAAGATGATAATTTTCACCGGCAGCTTCATCTGCGCCAGCGACAGAAAATCCCCCATCAGCATGCTAAACCCGCCGTCGCCGCACATGGCCACCACCTGACGCTCCGGCGCGGTGGCTTTGGCGCCAATGGCCTGCGGCATGGCGTTGGCCATGGAGCCGTGGTTGAATGAACCCAGCAGGCGGCGTTTGCCGTTCATCTTGAGATAGCGTGCCGCCCAGACGGTCGGGGTGCCGACATCGCAGGTGAAAATGGCGTCTTCATCGGCAAAATGGCTGATCTGCTGCGCCAGATATTGCGGGTGGATCGCCTTCTCGCTGGGCTTCGCCAGATCGTCGAGTCCTTTTCGCGCGTCGCGATAGTGCTCCAGCGCCTTATCGAGGAAGCGGCGATCGGTTTTCTCTTCCAGCAGCGGCAGCAGCGCCTTTAGCGTTGATTTGATGTCGCCCACCAGCGCCATATCAACCTTACTGTGCGCGCCGATGCTGCCGGGGTTAATGTCGATCTGAATAATTTTGGCGTCGGTCGGATAGAAGGCGCGATAGGGGAACTGGGTGCCGAGCAGGATCAGGGTGTCGGCATTCATCATGGTGTGGAAGCCAGAAGAGAAGCCAATCAGCCCGGTCATGCCCACATCATACGGGTTGTCATACTCCACATGCTCTTTACCGCGCAGCGCATGGACGATGGGGGCTTTAATTTTTGCTGCGAACTCCACCAGCTCCTGGTGGGCGCCGGCGCAGCCGCTACCGCACATGAGCGCGATATTGCTGGAGTAGCGGATAAGCTGCGCCAGCTTGCGCAGCTCCTCGTCGGCCGGGGAGACCGTCGGCAACGGCGCATGGTACCAGTGGCTGCTGGCGCTCTCCGGGGCGGCTTTCAGCGCCACGTCGCCGGGCAGAACCACCACCGAAACGCCGCGGTTAATCACCGCCTTGCGCATCGCCACCGCCAGCACCTGCGGGATCTGCTCCGGGGTGGAGACCAGCTCGCAGTAGTGGCTGCATTCGCGGAACAGCTCCTGGGGATGGGTCTCCTGGAAATAGCCGCTGCCAATCTCGCTGGAAGGGATGTGGGCGGCAATCGCCAGCACCGGGACATGGTTGCGGTGACAGTCAAACAGACCGTTGATCAGGTGCAGGTTACCCGGTCCGCAGGAACCGGCGCAGACCGCCAGTTCGCCGGTCAGTTGCGCCTCCGCGCCGGCGGCGAAAGCAGCGACCTCTTCGTGCCGGGTGGCCATCCAGTCGATGGTGCCCATGCGGTTCAGGCTATCGCTCAATCCATTGAGGGAATCGCCGGTGACGCCCCAGATACGTTTCACGCCGGCCTGTTCCAGCGTTTTGGCAATGTATGCGGCCACGGTTTGTTTCATGATCTCCATCTCCTTTTTTTGATAACGCCTTCAAGCTTAGATGAAACTGCAGCGTACGTTGCCGATTTCCCTCAATTTTTCGCTGGTTTTATTGCTGAAGTATTGGGCATGCTCTGGCATCTCACAGGGTGTAAAACAGGAAGCACATCAAATGGTTAAGGGATTGTTAAACACAGTAAATAGAACGCTGTCGCATGAAGATGCCGGTAAACTCTTGTTACGACTCGCCGTCGGCGGGTTAATGCTCTTTCACGGTTTGCACAAGCTGCTGGATGGCGTGGACGGCATTAGCGGGATGCTGGTGGCGAAGGGGTTGCCGGGGTTTATCGCCTACGGTGTGCTGGTGGGGGAAGTGGTTGCCCCCTGTTTGTTGATTGTCGGCATCCTGACGCGCCCAGCGGCGCTGGTGTTGGCTTTCACCATGGTAGTGGCGTGGCTGATGGTCGGTCTCGGCAAGACGTTTGCGCTTGATGCGGTGGGCGCGTGGGCGATTGAGAATCTGGTCTATTTCTTTGTTGGCGCGCTGGCGATTGCGCTTTTGGGCGCCGGGCGTTACTCGCTGGCCGGTCAGTCGGCCTGGCGATAGCCATGCGCCGAAAGGCGGAACAACTGCGTACGACGTAAAGCAGAAACAGAGGCCGGATAAACCTAGCGTCATCCGGCCTTTTAAGGTCAGGCCAGAACCAGATCGCCCAGCGGGTGACAGGAGCAGGCCAGCACATAGCCGTCGGCGATTTCGCCGTCGGTCAGCGTCATGGTGCTGGTGACGCTATACTCCCCGGAAACGACTCTGGTTTTGCAGCAGCCGCAGACGCCGGCGCGGCAGGCGACGGTCACCGGCACCTGATTGCTCTCCAGCGCATCGAGCAGGGTGGTGCCCACCGGCGCGTAAAATTCTCGCGCCGGCTGCAGTTTGGTGAATTTCAGCCCGCTGGTGGCGGCCTCCGCCACCGGGGTGAAGAACTTCTCCTTAAAGAAGCGGGTAACACCCAGGGCGGCAACGTCCTGTTCAACTTTCTCCATATACGGCGCTGGCCCGCAGGTCATCACGGTGCGGCTGGCGATATCCGGCACGCTCTGCAGTAGTTCCGGGGTCAGACGGCCGGCGACAAAACCGTGCGTCGCGTGGTGCTCCGCCACCAGGGTAACCGGATAGTTGCGCCACTCTTCGGCAAAGATCACATCCTCCGGCGAACGAACGCTATAGATCACCTGCACGTCGGCCTGCGGACGGTACTTCGCCAGCCAGCGGCGCATCGACATGATCGGCGTGACGCCGCAGCCAGCGGCCAGCAGCAGGAACTTATCATCCGCCTTATCCTCGCAGGTGAAATCCCCCATCGCGTCGGACAGCCAGATATAGTCGCCGCGCTTTATGTCGCGGGTGAGCCACTGTGAGCCCGCGCCATCGTCAATACGGCGAACGGTCAACGTAATATATTCGCTGACGCCCGGCGTGGACGAAATAGTGTAAGCGCGCAGGGTCTCTGCCGAATGACGTACGCTGACCAGGGCGTACTGCCCGGCACGGTACGGATAATAGTCATGGCAGAGCAATGAAACGGTCCACACATCCGGCGTTTCCTGATGGATGTGATGCACCTGCATTCGCCACGGGCATTGTGAGGTTGGCATGGTCATCAGGGACTCCTTACGCGCTCAGCAGCTGCTGCATATCTTGTTCCACGGTGGTCACGGAACGCAGACCAAACTTCTCATTGAGGATAGCCAGCAGATCCGGAGTGAAGAAGCCAGGAGCCGTCGGGCCGGTGACAATGTTTTTCACGCCGAGAGACAGCAGCGTCAGCAGGATGACGATCGCTTTCTGCTCGAACCAGGAAAGCACCAGCGACAGCGGCAGATCGTTGACGCCGCAGCCCAGTTTTTCCGCCAGCGTGACCGCCAGAATAATCGCCGAGTAGGCATCGTTGCACTGCCCGGCATCCACCAGACGCGGCAGGCCTTCGATATCGCCGAAGTCCAGCTTGTTGAAGCGGTATTTACCGCAGGCCAGGGTCAGGATCAGGCAGTCGTCCGGCACGCTGGTGGCGAAATCGGTGAAATAGTTACGTTCCCCGCGGGCGCCATCGCAGCCGCCGACGAGGAAAATGTGACGCAGTTTTTCCCGGCTGACCAGATCGATCAGTGTGTCCGCCGCGCCGAGCAGGGTCTGACGGCCAAAGCCGACGGTGATCAGATGCGGGATTTCGCTGTACGGGAAGCCAGCCATCTGCTGCGCCTGGGCGATAACCGGCGCGAAGTCTTCACCTTCCAGGTGGTTCACGCCCGGCCAGCCGACGATGCTGCGGGTCCAGATACGATCGTCGTAGGCGCCGACGGTGGGGTCGATGATGCAGTTAGAGGTCATGACGATGGGGCCCGGGAAGCGGGCGAACTCCACCTGCTGGTTCTGCCAGCCGCTGCCGTAGTTCCCAATCAGGTGTTTGAATTTACGCAGCTCCGGATAGCCGTGCGCCGGCAGCATTTCCCCGTGGGTATAGACGTTAACGCCGGTGCCTTCGGTCTGCTCCAGCAGGTTATAGAGATCTTTCAGGTCATGGCCGGAGATCAGGATGCACTTGCCCTCGGTCGCTTTAACGTTGACCTGGGTTGGGGTCGGATGACCGTATTTGCTGGTCTCACCGGCGTCCAGAATGCTCATGACTTTGAAGTTCATCTGGCCGATCTCCATTGAGCACTCCAGCAGCGCGTTCATATCGGCAGGCCAGGTACCCAGCCATGCCATGATTTTATGGTACTGGGCGTAGATGTCGTTGTCATACTGGCCGAGAACGTGCGCGTGCTCCATATAAGCCGCAGCGCCTTTCAGGCCGTACAGGCACAGCAGGCGCAGGCCGAGAATGTTGTCGCCGATGGCCGCTTTGTCTTTGTTCGGGGTAAATTCCGCCGCCTGACGCTGCAGGTCGCCCAGATCGTCGCTAGCCAGTTGCAGAGCGGCCATCGGATTGTTAACCGTCGCGTGGGCATCAATGTTCAGGCACTGCGCTTTAAGCGCTTCACGCATGGCGATAGCCTGGCGCGCATAGCCAACTATACGCGGGGAGTCGAAGTTAACGTTAGTCAGCGTAGAGAAAAAAGCGCGCGGCGCAAAGCTATCGACGTCGTGGTCGATAATGCCATATTCGCGGGCCTTGAGCGCCCAGGCGGAGAGGCCTTGCAGTGACGCAATCAGCAGATCCTGTAGATCGGAGGTTTCCGCTGTTTTACCGCACATCCCCTGCGCGTAAGAGCAGCCGTTGCCGGCCGGGGTACGAATGGTTTGTTCACATTGCACACAAAACATGGTCACACCTTTAAAGTTATATTTGATATACATGTTTAAGGTTATGCCCGAGCGCGTGAGGAGAAAAGGTATTTCTGATACAACTTAAAGGGAGATTGATTTAGCGCAAAATTGGCGGCAGGAAGTCTGCCGCCAGCGCCTGCTCAGGCGGCAAAAAAGGCGATCAGGATCGGGACCAGCAGGCTCAGCAGAAAACCGTGCACGATGGCGGCAGGGACGATCTCCACGCCGCCGGAACGCTGCAGCACCGGTAAGGTGAAGTCCATGGAGGTGGCGCCGCACAGCCCCAGCGCCGTGGAGCGGCTACGGCGAATCAGGCCCGGAATTAACATGATGGCCAGCAGCTCGCGGCACAGGTCGTTAAAGAACGCCGCGCTGCCGATCACCGGGCCAAAGGATTCGGTCAGTAAAATACCGGAGAGTGAATACCAGCCGAAGCCGCTGGCCATCGCCAGACCGGTCTTTAGCGGCAAATCCAGAATAAAGGCGTTGAGGATGCCGCCGAGTAATGAACTGGCCGTGACCACCACGGCGACGATCATTCCCCGCCGGTTGAGGACTATTTGTCGCAGACTCATTCCATTATTGCGTAATTGAATACCGACGAGGAACAGGAGAAAGATCAGCGTATATTCGCTGGCTTCGGTGGCGTGTTGTAAAAAAGACAGGCCGGTCAGGCCAAGCAAGAAACCGAGCACCACCACACCGCACAGCTGGAGTGATTCCAGGGCCATGGCCAGGCGCGAGGGTAATTTCTCCTGACGATGCAGACTGCGCCAGGGCATTTTTCTTTCCAGCCACAGCAGAGCGGTAATATTACACAGTAAAATGATGACCACGCTCACCGAGGCGTAATGCAATATCGCCAGCAGATTGCTGGCCAGATTGTCGAGAAACGCCAGGCTGATACCCATAAAAAAGAGGATCACATAGACAATCCAGCTCAGCATCCGGTTAATCAGTTTTAACGCGGAGGAGTGACGAAGAGGCAGTAAATAGCCGACGACCAGCGGCAACAGAATGATGAACAGTCCCGAGAACATGAACGATGCAACCCTTGCATGATGAGAATAGCGCTCATGACACTATCCAAATAGCCGGGCCGAGTAAAGCTGTCGCCAGAAAGAAAAAGCCCGGGGACCCGGGCTTTAGAAAAGATTAATCGCGTTTTTCCAGCAGAGTGCGGTATAGCACGCCGCCGAGGATCCCGCCGACGATCGGCATGACCCAGAACAGCCACAGCTGCTGCAGCGCCCAACCGCCCTGGAAAATCGCCACCGCGGTGCTGCGCGCCGGGTTGACTGAGGTGTTGGTGACCGGAATGCTGATCAAATGGATGAGGGTCAGCGCCAGGCCGATAGCGATCGGCGCGAAGCCCGCAGGCGCGTGTTTGTCGGTAGCGCCATGGATAACCAGCAGGAAGCCGCAGGTCAGTACGATTTCAATAACGATAGCCGACAGCATAGAGAAGCCGCCCGGGGAGTGTTCGCCATAGCCGTTGGAGGCAAAACCGCTGGCGGCGGCATCAAAGCCGGCTTTACCGCTGGCCACTACGTACAGCACCGCGGCGGCAATAATTCCGCCGACCACCTGGGCGATAATATAGCCAATGACCTCTTTCGCCGGGAAACGACCGCCGGCCCACAGGCCTAAGGTCACCGCCGGGTTGAAATGACCGCCGGAAATATGGCCAACCGCATACGCCATGGTTAATACGGTTAAACCAAATGCCAGCGCCACGCCGGCAAAACCGATACCCAGCTCGGGAAATGCTGCGGCAAGGACGGCGCTACCGCAGCCGCCAAATACAAGCCAGAAGGTGCCGAAGCATTCGGCTGCTAATTTTCTGAACATAACCACCTCAATTTAAATGTATACGCGCACGAGCGGACCGTGCCGTTCTTTATTTATCGTGATAAGGGACGACGATAAAAATAAAGCGGCGTTATTCTAGAGATAATCGCCATCCCAGAGCCAGTTAAATATATTGATATTATTTGATTTAGGGCAAGGTGAAGGGATTGCGTTTGCCAGTTTAACTATTCCTATATCCATCCAAGATTATCAATAGTGTAGAACATAACGTCTGAAATAAAACTATTTTGTTTGATGAATAATCAACAGCGGTTAATAGGCGGTAAGTGTGTAATTTTATGAATATATTTAACCTCCTGAATAGGATGCGCGAGGTGACCAAGCGGAGTGTCATCTTGCCGCCGCCCTCGCTATACTGTTGATTACTGAAGGAGAGTGGTGGTTTAGCGGAGGGGATATGCTTCTTGAGCGCGTAGAAATCGTCGGTTTTCGCGGTATCAATCGTCTGTCGTTGATGCTCGAGCAAAATAACGTCCTGATCGGGGAAAACGCGTGGGGGAAGTCCAGTCTGCTTGATGCGCTGACCCTGCTTTTGTCGCCAGAGTTCGATCTTTATCACTTTGTTCGCGATGACTTTTGGTTCCCCGCGGGCGACATCCAGGGGCGCGAGCACCATTTGCATATTATTCTGACCTTCCGCGAAACGGAGCCGGGACGCCATCGGGTGCGGCGTTTCCGTCCGCTTCAGCGCTGTTGGGTGCCCTGTGATGACGGGTATCACCGGGTGTTCTACCGCCTGGAAGGCGAACTTGCCGATGACGACAGCGTGATGACCCTGCGCAGTTTTATCGATGGCGAAGGCGAAGCGCTGGCGCTGGAGGATATCGATGAGCTGGCCAGACACCTGGTGCGTTTGATGCCGGTGCTGCGTCTGCGCGACGCGCGCTTTATGCGGCGCATTCATAACGGAACGGTACCGCACTCGCCGCAGATAGAGATCACCGCCCGCCAGCTGGATTTTCTGTCCCGCGAACTGGTCAGCCACCCGCAAAATTTATCCGACGGTCAGATCCGCGAGGGGTTGTCGGCCATGGTGCAGCTGCTGGAGCATTATTTTGCCGAGCAAAGCAGCGCCCAGACGCGACATCGCCTGATGCGGCGGCGTTCCCATGATGAACAGCGTAGCTGGCGTTATCTGGATATTATCAACCGGATGATCGACAAGCCCGGCGGGCGCAGCCATCGGGTGATCCTGCTGGGGCTGTTCGCCACCCTGCTGCAGGCGAAAGGGACGGTGCGCCTCGATCGCGACGCGCGGCCGCTGCTGTTGATTGAAGATCCCGAGACCCGCCTGCATCCGATCATGCTCTCCGTCGCCTGGCATCTGCTGAATTTGCTGCCGTTGCAGCGGGTGACCACCACCAACTCCGGAGAGCTGCTGTCCCTGACGCCGGTGGAGCAGGTGTGTCGGCTGGTGCGTGAATCGGCGCGGGTGTCGGCATGGCGGCTGGGGCCCGGCGGAATGAATGCCGAAGAGAGTCGGCGCATTGCCTTTCATATCCGCTTCAATCGCGCCTCATCGCTCTTCGCCCGCTGTTGGTTGCTGGTGGAGGGGGAGACGGAAACCTGGGTTATCAACGAACTGGCCCGCCAGTGCGGCCATCATTTTGATGCTGAAGGGGTGAAAGTCATTGAATTCGCCCAGTCGGGCCTGAAGCCGTTGATCAAATTCGCCCGCCGGATGGGGATCCAGTGGCACGTGCTGGTGGACGGCGATGAGGCAGGGAAAAAATATGCCGCGACCGTACGCGGCCTGCTGAATAACGATCGCGAACTGGAGCGCGACCATCTGACCACTCTGCCGGCGCTGGATATGGAACACTTTATGTATCGTCAGGGATTTGATGACGTTTACCACCGGGTGGCGCAGATCCCGGATAATGTGCCCATGAATATGCGGCGGGTGATCACCAAGGCCATTCATCGTTCATCCAAGCCGGACCTGGCGATTGAGGTGGCAATGGAAGCCGGCCGCCGTGGGGTGGACGCAGTGCCGACGCTGCTGAAAAAAATGTTCTCGCGGGTACTGTGGCTGGCCCGCGGTCGCGCCGATTAATCTCTTCGCCGTCGGGGAGCTCGGTGGCGCAAAGCTCTCCGGCAGCTAAACAAAACGTCATTGGCGCGAAAAATGGATGTTCTGTTGCCAATGGGTTTCGATAGAATCACCGCCTGGAGCGGCAGGGAAACAGCAGGAATCGGAATATGAAAGTGAAGGGAAAACGCAGGACCGTCTGGTGGCTGTTGGCGATCGTGGTGCTGGGTCTGGCGGTCTGGGGATGGCAGATCCTCAACGCGCCGCTGCCGCACTACCAGACACTGGTGGTGCGCAAAGGCGACCTCCAGCAGAGCGTGCTGGCTACCGGCAAGCTGGATGCCCTGCGAAAAGTTGACGTCGGCGCCCAGGTCAGCGGACAGCTGAAGACGCTGCACGTGAATATCGGCGATAAGGTCAAAAAGGACCAACTGCTGGGGGTTATCGATCCTGAGCAGGCGCAAAACCAGATCAAAGAGGTGGAAGCGACGTTGATGGAGCTGCGCGCCCAGCTCAATCAGGCGCGCGCGGAGAGTAAGCTGGCACAGGTGACCCTGGCCCGTCAGCAGCAGCTGGCGCAGCGCCAGCTGGTCTCGCGACAGGACCTCGATACCGCGGCCACCGACCTGGCGGTGAAACAGGCGCAAATCGGCACCATTGAAGCGCAAATTAAGCGCAACCAGGCGACGCTCGACACCGCGAAGACCAACCTCGACTACACGCGGATCCTGGCGCCGATGGCTGGCGAAGTGACGCAAATTACCACCCTGCAGGGACAGACGGTGATCGCTGCCCAGCAGGCGCCGAACATTCTGACTCTGGCGGACCTCAGCACCATGCTGGTTAAAGCGCAGGTCTCCGAAGCGGATGTCATCCATCTCAGACCGGGGCAAAAGGCGTGGTTTACCGTGCTGGGCGACCCGTTAACCCGCTATGAAGGCAAGCTGAAGGACATTCTGCCGACGCCGGAAAAAGTCAATGACGCCATCTTCTATTATGCCCGCTTCGAGGTCCCGAACCCGCAGGGGATCCTGCGCCTCGACATGACCGCGCAGGTGCATATTCAACTGGCCGAGGTAAAGAACGTGATCACCATCCCGCTGAGCGCCCTGGGCGATGCGGTCGGTGATAACCGCTACCACGTCCGGCTGTTGCGTACCGGCGAGGTCAAAGAGCGTGAAATTGTCATTGGCGCGCGCAATGATACCGACGTCGCGGTGGTGCAGGGGCTTGAAGAGGGGGATGAGGTGATCGTCGGCGAGAGCGCGAGCGGGGCGGCAAAATGACGGCCCTGCTCGAGCTGCGTGATATTCGTCGCAGCTATCCTTCCGGCGACGGCAGCGTTGAGGTCCTCAAGGGGATCACCCTCAGTATCCATGCCGGGGAGATGGTGGCGATCGTGGGCGCCTCCGGCTCGGGTAAATCAACGCTGATGAACATCCTTGGCTGCCTTGATAAACCCACCAGCGGCACCTATCGGGTGGCGGGAACCGATATTGCGCAGCTGGATGGCGATGCGCTGGCCCGTCTGCGGCGGGAACACTTTGGTTTTATCTTTCAACGCTATCACCTGCTGTCGCATCTGACCGCCGCGCAGAACGTCGAAGTGCCGGCGGTGTATGCTGGCAGTGAACGGCGGGCGCGCCTGGCGCGCGCTCATGAGCTGCTGGCGCGCCTGGGGCTTGGCGATCGCGCCGACTATCAGCCGTCGCAGCTGTCCGGCGGCCAACAGCAGCGGGTCAGTATCGCCCGCGCCCTGATGAACGGTGGGGAAGTGATCCTCGCCGATGAGCCGACCGGCGCGCTGGACAGCCATTCCGGCGAAGAGGTGATGGCGATCCTGCACCAGCTGAAAGCGCAGGGGCACACGGTCATCATTGTCACTCACGATCCGCAGGTCGCCGCTCAGGCGGAGCGGATCGTCGAGATCCGCGATGGCGAAATCGTCCGCAACCCCTCCGCCAGCCGCCAGGGCGGTGGGCTGCGCGCCCGTCAGCAGGAGGAGCCCTCGGCGTGGCGTCAGTTCACCAGCGGCTTTCGTGAGGCGCTGGTCATGGCCTGGCGGGCGATGGCGGCGAATAAAATGCGCACCCTGCTGACCATGCTCGGCATTATTATTGGGATTGCCTCGGTGGTGTCGATCGTCGTGGTGGGCGATGCCGCCAAACAGATGGTGCTGGCAGATATTCGCGCGATAGGCACCAATACCATTGACGTCTACCCTGGCAAGGATTTTGGCGATGACGACCCGCGCTATCAACAGGCGCTGAAGTATGACGACTTGCTGGCGATCCAGAAACAGCCGTGGGTGCGTTCCGCTACGCCGGCGGTGTCAAAAAGCCTGCGTCTGCGCGCCAACAATATTGACGTAGCCGCCAGCGCGGAAGGGGTGGGGCCGCAATACTTTAATGTTTACGGCATGACCTTTAGCGAGGGCAATACCTTTAATGAGCTGCAGCTCAACAGCCGGGCGCAGGTGGTGGTGCTCGACAGCAATACCCGTCGCCAGCTGTTTCCCAACAAAGCGAAAGTGGTGGGCGAGGTGATTCTGGTGGGCAATATGCCGGCCACGGTGATTGGCGTTGCGGATGAAAAGCAGTCGATGTTCGGCAGCAGTAAAATTCTCCGCGTCTGGTTGCCCTACACCACCATGGCGGGAAGGGTGATGGGCCAGTCGTGGCTGAACTCGATCACCGTCCGCGTTCATGAAGGCTATGACAGCGACACCGCTGAAAAACAGCTGCTGCGTTTGCTGGAGCTGCGGCATGGTAAAAAAGATGTATTCACCTGGAATATGGACAGCATCTTGAAAACCGCCGAAAGGACCACACATACCTTACAGCTGTTCCTCACATTGGTGGCGGTGATCGCCCTGGTGGTCGGCGGGATTGGCGTGATGAATATTATGCTGGTGTCGGTGACCGAACGAACGCGTGAGATAGGCATCCGCATGGCGGTTGGCGCCCGGGCCAGCAATGTGCTGCAGCAGTTTCTCATCGAAGCGGTGCTGGTTTGCCTGGTCGGCGGCGCGCTGGGGGTGACATTGTCGCTGATGATTGCGTTTATTCTGCAGCTGTTTCTCCCCGGCTGGGAGATCGGTTTTTCGCCGCTGGCGCTGGTGACAGCGTTTCTCTGTTCGACGTTAACCGGGGTGCTGTTTGGGTGGCTGCCGGCGCGCAATGCGGCGCGGCTCGATCCGGTGGATGCCCTGGCGCGGGAGTAGTCGGGATGAGAAATAAAAATGCCAGTCAGAAGGACTGGCATTTTATTAGCAGGATGTACACAATGAAGCAAAAGAGTTATGCAGCCGTTTCCGCTTCCACAGGGACGATCACGCTGGCGTGGTTGCCTTTTGGCCCCTGGTGAACATCAAACCGAACGGCTTGTCCGGCTTTTAGCGTTCTGTAACCATCCATCTGGATGGTGGAGTAATGGGCGAAAATGTCTTCGCCGCCGCCCTCAGGGCAGATAAAACCGAACCCTTTGGCATTGTTGAACCACTTAACAGTACCCATTTCCATACTTCGACATCCTTCGTAAATCTTTATTAGTAAGATGGAATGAACCGGTGGTGGAGTGACGAGTTGTTCAATTGCTCGCCAACTCTCGCCACTACAATTTAGAGAAATACGAAAACGCGTCAAGCGATTGAGGAGGGGGAGCGGCGAAAAATGCGTCAAAATTTGAAGCAGTTAACGCTATTGCCGGGGAATGTGACAGCCGTCGCGGATAGAAGCGATAGATGATAGTTATCTATGATCTGTTGTAGATTTGTGATGAGCATAACCTCTGGTCATCGACAGGCCTCCGCCTGTTGGCAACAGCAACCGATGATGAACACTGACGATGAGTAAGAGAGATTGGCTGGACTTCGAGCACCTGGTTGACGACGAAGTTCGTGATGCGATTAAACCGCCATCTATGTATAAAGTGATATTGGTCAATGATGACTACACTCCAATGGAGTTTGTTATTGACGTGTTACAAAAATTCTTTTCTTATGATGTTGAACGTGCAACGCAACTGATGCTCACGGTTCACTATGAAGGTAAGGCGATTTGTGGCGTGTTTACCGCGGAAGTGGCGGAGACCAAAGTCGCTATGGTGAATCAGTACGCGAGGGAGAACGAGCATCCATTGCTGTGTACGCTGGAAAAAGCCTGAATACAGGCATGAAAATTGGGGGAGGTGCCTATGCTCAATCAAGAACTGGAACTCAGTTTAAATATGGCTTTCGCCAGAGCGCGCGAGCACCGTCATGAGTTTATGACCGTCGAGCACTTGCTGCTGGCTCTGCTAAGCAACCCCTCGGCCCGTGAGGCCCTGGAAGCGTGTTCAGTGGACCTGGTGGCATTGCGTCAGGAACTTGAAGCCTTCATCGAACAAACCACACCCGTCCTGCCAGCCACGGAAGAAGAGCGCGACACCCAGCCGACGCTGAGCTTCCAGCGTGTGCTGCAGCGCGCCGTCTTCCACGTGCAATCTTCTGGCCGCAGCGAAGTGACCGGCGCCAACGTGCTGGTGGCGATTTTCAGCGAGCAGGAGTCGCAGGCCGCCTACCTGCTGCGTAAACATGAAGTGAGCCGACTCGATGTGGTGAACTTCATTTCTCATGGTACACGCAAAGACGAGCCGAGCCAGTCTTCCGATAACAGCGGAAGCCAGCCTGGCAATGAAGAGCAAGCCGGCGGGGAGGAACGTATGGAAAACTTCACCACCAACCTCAATCAGCTTGCTCGCGTCGGCGGCATTGATCCCCTGATCGGCCGTGAAAAAGAGCTGGAGCGCGCCATTCAGGTTCTGTGCCGTCGGCGTAAAAATAACCCGCTGCTGGTGGGGGAATCCGGCGTCGGTAAAACCGCCATCGCCGAAGGCCTTGCCTGGCGTATTGTGCAGGGCGATGTGCCGGAAGTCATGGCTGACTGCACCATCTACTCGCTCGATATTGGTTCTCTGCTGGCCGGGACGAAATACCGTGGCGATTTTGAAAAACGCTTTAAAGCGTTGCTCAAACAGCTGGAGCAGGATACCAACAGCATCCTGTTCATTGATGAGATCCACACCATCATCGGTGCGGGGGCGGCGTCTGGCGGTCAGGTCGATGCGGCTAACCTGATCAAACCGCTGCTTTCCAGCGGCAAGATCCGGGTGATTGGCTCCACCACTTACCAGGAGTTCAGCAACATCTTTGAGAAAGATCGTGCGCTGGCCCGCCGTTTCCAGAAAATTGATATTACCGAACCGTCGGTGGAAGAGACCGTCCAGATTATCAACGGCCTGAAGCCGAAGTACGAAGCGCACCACGATGTGCGTTATACCGCCAAGGCGGTGCGTGCCGCGGTTGAGCTGGCGGTGAAATATATTAACGATCGTCATCTGCCGGATAAGGCGATTGACGTGATTGACGAGGCAGGGGCGCGGGCGCGCTTAATGCCGGTCAGCAAGCGTAAGAAAACGGTTAATGTGGCGGATATCGAGTCAGTGGTGGCGCGCATTGCGCGGATCCCTGAGAAGAGCGTCTCCCGCAGCGATCGCGATACGCTGAAAAACCTTGGCGATCGACTGAAAATGCTGGTCTTTGGTCAGGATAAGGCCATCGAGGCGCTGACGGAAGCCATCAAAATGGCGCGCGCCGGGCTGGGCCATGAGCACAAGCCGGTGGGTTCATTCCTGTTCGCCGGGCCGACCGGGGTGGGGAAAACCGAAGTGACCGTGCAGCTGGCGAAGGCGCTGGGTATTGAGCTGCTGCGTTTTGATATGTCCGAATATATGGAACGTCATACCGTCAGCCGTTTAATCGGGGCGCCTCCGGGCTACGTCGGCTTCGATCAGGGCGGGCTGCTGACCGATGCGGTGATTAAACATCCGCACGCGGTGCTGCTGCTCGATGAGATCGAAAAAGCGCATCCGGACGTGTTCAACCTGCTGCTGCAGGTGATGGATAACGGAACGCTGACCGATAACAACGGACGTAAAGCGGACTTCCGCAACGTGGTGCTGGTGATGACCACTAACGCCGGGGTGCGGGAAACCGAGCGTAAATCGATTGGCCTTATCCAGCAGGACAACAGTCCGGATGCAATGGATGAGATCAAGAAGATCTTTACGCCGGAGTTCCGTAACCGTCTCGACAACATTATCTGGTTCGATCACCTCTCCACCACGGTGATCCATCAGGTTGTCGACAAGTTTATCGTCGAGCTGCAGGTTCAGCTGGATCAGAAAGGCGTCTCCCTGGAAGTCAGCCAGGAAGCGCGCGACTGGCTGGCGGAAAAAGGCTACGACCGGGCGATGGGGGCACGTCCGATGGGACGCGTCATTCAGGACAACCTGAAAAAACCGCTGGCGAACGAGCTGCTGTTTGGCTCGCTGGTCGACGGGGGGCAGGTGACGGTCTCTCTGGACAGCGTGAAAAATACGCTGACTTACGACTTCCAGAGCGCGCCGAAGCACAAACCGGAAGCCGCCCACTAAGGCGATATCTTGCATGTAAAAACCGGCCATTGGCCGGTTTTTTTTTGCTGGCTGGCGGTAGAAATGAAAAGACCGGGAATTATCCCGGCCTTCAGCATCTGACGCCTTAGTGGCGAAAACAATCAGCGACTACGGAAGACAATGCGGCCTTTGCTCAGGTCGTACGGGGTCAGCTCAACAGTCACTTTGTCGCCCGTCAGAATGCGGATGTAGTTTTTACGCATTTTACCGGAGATATGCGCGGTTACCACGTGACCGTTTTCCAGTTCTACGCGGAACATAGTGTTAGGCAACGTTTCAAGTACGGTGCCCTGCATTTCAATATTGTCTTCTTTGGCCATCTAGTCCTCTGGGGTATCACTACCGTAGTTTTGAACCGGCAAGATAATGCCGAAGTTCATCATGTAAGTAAAGTTTTACGTGTCTACCCTGAATCATTCACCTTACCGCAAGGCGCGCAGTCAGCACGCCGGCAATGGAAATATGACGGGTATGAATCGCCGAAGTAGTTTTGGCGCATTGCCCGGGACACACACGGCCATGCCGCGTGACAGGCGCAAACGTAAAGGGGAGTGACAGAACGATGGGCGTTATCTGACTCTTATTATTCCCAAACGGCGGCGGGGCAACAGGCAGAAGCTACTCTACCGCGCAATTATACCATCCTGACGCAAAATGTGCTGAAAACATTTTATTATCCGCCCGGAAATAGCACCCGTGGTACCCAAAATCGCTCGGGTAGACGGTAGCCGCGTAATACCGAGAGATAGTCCAGATAATCGCGGCGGGGAATATCCACTGCGCCTAATGACGCGGTGTGGTTGTTCAGCACCTGACAGTCAATTAATTTACCGCCGCTCTGCGCAAAGTCCTGGCAAAATACCAGCAGCGCGGTTTTAGAGGCATTTTCCGCCCGGCTGAACATCGACTCGCCGCAAAACAACGCCCCCTGCGCCACGCCGTACATTCCCCCCACAAGGGTATTCTCCTGCCAGACTTCAATAGAGTGGGCATGGCCCAGCTCATGCAGCTGGTGATAGGCGCGAACGATGCTGCTGGTTATCCAGGTGCCTTCGTCACGATCGCTGGCGCAGCCCTCAATCACCTCGCCAAAGGCATGATTGAGCGTGACGCGGTAGGGGGAGCGCTGATGAAAGCGCTTCATGCTGCGGCTGAGATGGAACTGCTCCGGCCAAAGCACTGCCCGGGGATCGGGCGACCACCAGAGGATCGGGTCGCCGGGGGAAAACCAGGGAAAAATACCACGCTGATAGGCCATCAGCAGACGCGCGGGGCTTAGATCGCCGCCGAGCGCCAGCAGGCCGTTAGGTTCACGCAGGGCGCCTTCCGGAGAAGGGAAGGCGATAGAATGCCGGGAGAGCTGAACCAGACGCATTTTAACCTCAATACGCATCAGCAAAAATTAGATAATAGCCTACAGACGCTGTTTAAACTGGAAGTACCGGCCCTGTTTAGCGAGCAGCTCCGCGTGACTACCTTGCTCAATTATCTGGCCGTTGTCCATGACTATTATCTGATTAAAACGCGCCAGGCCTCGCAGGCGGTGGGTGACCATCAGCACGGTTTTCTCGCGCATGACTTCCGCCAGCAGATGCAGGATCTGGCTTTCGGTGGCGGCATCCAGACCTTCTGTCGGTTCATCCAGCAGCATCAGCGGCGCATCGTGGAGCAGCGCGCGGGCAATGGCCAGCCGGCGCAGTTCGCCGCCGGAAAGCTGGCGTCCGCCTTCGCCCAGCCAGCCGTTGAGTCCGCCATCTTCCAGCAGTTTTTCCAGGCCTACCTTCTCAAGGGTGGCGCAGAGCAGAGTGTCATCAGCCTCAGGCGCCGCCAGCCGCAGGTTGTCGCGCAGGGTGGCGCTGAACAGATGCACGCGCTGCGGCACCACGCTCATTGACTGCCGCAGGGTGGCTTCGCTCAGCCCGGACAGCGGCTGGTCGTTGAGCAATATCTCTCCCTGCGCCGGATCCCATGCGCGGGTGAGCAACTGCAACAGCGTCGACTTTCCGCAGCCGGTTCGGCCAAGAATAGCGATATGTTCCCCGGCGGCAATCTGCAGGGAGATGTTCTCCAGGGCGGGGGAGGGCTGCTGCGGGTAGCGGAAGGTGACCTGCCTGAAGGTTAAGGCCACCTGCGCAGGCCTGCTGGCCTCGCCCTCAACGAAGGAGACTTCCGGCTGCTGGTCAGTGATCTGCGAGATCCGCAGCGCGGAGGCGATCACCTGACCTAAATGCTGGAAAGCGCCGGTGACGGGCGCCAGGGCTTCGAAAGCCGCCAGGGCGCAGAAGACGAATAGGGCGATCAGCGCCCCGGGCTGACTGTTGCCGCCGACGCCGTCTGAGGCCAGCCAGAGCATGGCCACCACGGCGATTCCGCCAATTAACAGCATTAGCGCCTGTGAAAGCGCGGTCAGCTCGGCCTGGCGACGCTGCGCGTCCTGCCAGCTGAGCTCGGTTTTTTCCATTTGCGCGCGATAGCGGTCGCTGGCGTTAAACACCATCAGCTCCGCCTGGCCCTGCAGCCAGGCGGTAAGCTGTTGTCGATACTGACCGCGCAGCTGGGTCATACTCTCTCCGGCCGGTTTACCGGCGCGATAGAACAGCGGCGGCATAACCAGCAGGGTCACCAGCATGATGCCGCCGAGCGTCAGCGCGAGGGTAACATCGAGCAGGCTTAATCCGCAGGTCACCACCACAATCACCACCAGCGCGCCGACCAGCGGCGAAATGACCCGCAGGTAGAGATGATCCAGGGTGTCGACGTCGGCGACTACGCGGTTGAGCAGTTCCCCCTGGCGAAAGCGCGCCAGCCCCGCCGGAGAGAGGGGGAGCAGTTTGCTGAAGGTGAAGACGCGCAGGTGCTGCAGCACGCGGAAGGTGGCATCGTGGCTGACCAGACGCTCGAAATAGCGTCCGGCGGTACGGATAATCGCTGCGCCGCGGACGCCCGCGGCGGGCAGCATATAGTTAAAACTGTAGATCCCGGCGACGCCCACCACCGCAGAGGCGGAGAGAAACCAGCCGGAGAGCGTCAGCAGGCCGATACTGGCCAGCAGGGTCACAATAGCCAGTACGATGCCGAGCAGCAGCATCCATTTGTGGCGTTTATACAGTGCCAGATAGGGTAAGAGCGCACGCATTTAAATCTCCTCCTGACGATGGGCCAACAGCGCCGAGAAGACCCCGCCGGCGCGGGCCAGCGTGGCGTAGTCGCCTTGTTCGATAATCTGTCCGTTCTGCATCACCCAGACGGCATCCCAGTCCGCCAGTCCCTCAAGCTGATGGGTAACCAGCAGCGTGGTTTGCTGGGTGGAGGCGTGGGTCAACGCCTGCATGACCCGTTGTTCGCTATGGGCGTCGAGGCTGGCGGCGGGTTCATCCAGCAGCAGCAGGCGGCACGGCACCAACAGCGCGCGGGCGACCGCGATACGCTGCGCCTGGCCGACCGACAGACGGCCCGCCTGATCGCCCACGGCGGTATGGATCCCATCCGGCAGCAGAGCGATAAACTCGCTCACCCAGGCCTTGTCCAGCGCCAGCCGAAGCTGGGCATCGCTGGCTTCCGGCCACGCCAGCAGCACATTTTCCCGCAGCGTGGCGGCAGGAAGCTGGGGATTCTGCCCCACCCAGCTTAACAGGCGACGCCAGCGATCGGCGTCCAGCTCGCGCAGCTCCACGCCGTTGACCTTCAGCGAACCTTCATAGGGCAAAAAGCCGAGCAGGGTGTTCAGCAGGGAACTTTTCCCTGAGCCGCTCTGTCCCACCAGCACCACCCGCGCGCCTGCAGGCAGTGAAAAATTCAGCGGCCCGGCGAGGACTTTCCCGTCGGGGGATTTAATCAGCAGATCGCGCGCTTCCACGCCAATCAGATCGTTATCATTTAAGGTTTTTTCGCCACGCTCCACCTGGGTCAGCGGGGTTTCCATAAACGTTTTCAGACTGTCCGCAGCGCCGACGGCCTGGGCTTTGGCATGGTAGAAGGTGCCCAGGTCGCGTAATGGCTGGAAAAACTCCGGGGCGAGGATCAGCGTCAGGAAGCCCGCCATCAGCGTGACGCCCGCGCCATAGTGGCCGAAGTTAAGCTCGCCCAGGTATGAGAAGCCGAAATAAACCGCTACCAGCGCAATGGAGAGCGAGGTGAAAAACTCCAGTACTCCGGAGGAGAGGAACGCCAGGCGCAGGACTTCCATGGTGCGTTGGCGAAAGTCCTGCGAGGCGTCGCGAATATTATCCGTTTCGGCCTGACCACGGTGAAAAATACGCAAGGTTTCCATGCCGCGCAGACGGTCGAGGAAGTGGCCGCTGAGGCGGGCCAGCGCCTGGAAGTTACGCCGGTTGGCATCGGCGGCGCCCATCCCAACCAGGGCCATGAACAGGGGGATCAGCGGCGCGGTGCCGAGGAGGATCAGCGCGGCGGCCCAGTTGATCGGGAAAATAGTGATAACGATCAGCAGCGGCACGCAGGCCGCCAGCGTCATCTGCGGCAGGTAGCGGGCATAATAGTCATGCATATCGTCGATCTGCTCGAGGATAAGCGTCGCCCAGCTGCCGGCCGGTTTAACCTGGATCCACGCCGGGCCCGCCTGCTGGAGACGGTCGAGCACCTGGCGGCGAATTTCATAGCGAATATGCTGTCCGGCCTGAAAGCCGACCCGTTCACGCAGCCAGACCACCCAGGCGCGCAGCACAAAGGTCAGCACCAGCAGGGTCAGCGGCAGCAGCAGGGCGGTCGCAGGAATATTCTCCATCACCATCCGGTGCAGGATCCGCGCCAGGAACCAGGCCTGCGCCACGATCAGCAGACCGCTCGCCACGCCGAGGAGGCGGGAAATCATCAACCAGCGACGGGAGATAATGCTTTGCTGTTTTAACCAGCGGGTTAACTCTTGTTGACGGGTTTTATTCATTGCGCGCTTAGCAGGTGTCGTTATGGGAATATTGGGCACGGCAATGTTACATCGCGGCAAAAATAAAGGCGACTTTTCGTCGCCTTCTTTACCTTTGTTACTGACTTGTAAAGATTATTTGCACGCGTCAGCCAGACCGTCGAGGTAACGTTCAGCGTCCAGCGCCGCCATGCAGCCGGTGCCGGCGGAGGTGATAGCCTGACGATAAATATGGTCCATGACATCGCCGGCGGCAAACACGCCCGGGATGCTGGTCTGGGTCGCGTTGCCGTGGATACCGGACTGCACTTTGATGTAGCCGTTCTCCAGCTCCAGCTGACCTTCAAAGATGGCGGTGTTCGGGCTGTGGCCGATGGCGACAAACAGACCGGCTACTTCCAGGGACTCGACGTTGTCGCTGTTTTTGGTATCGCGCAGACGCAGGCCGCTGACGCCCATCTGGTCGCCGGTCACCTCTTCGAGGGTGCGATCGGTATGCAGCACGATGTTGCCGCTTGCCACTTTGTCCATCAGGCGTTTGATGAGGATTTTTTCCGCACGGAAGGAATCGCGACGGTGGATCAGATGTACCTCAGAGGCGATGTTCGACAGATACAGGGCCTCTTCAACCGCGGTGTTGCCGCCGCCGATCACCGCCACTTTCTGGTTGCGATAGAAGAATCCGTCACAGGTGGCGCACGCGGAAACGCCGCGGCCCTTGAAGGCTTCTTCGGAAGGCAGGCCCAGGTAACGGGCTGAAGCGCCGGTGGCGATAATCAGCGCGTCACAGGTGTATTCGCCGCTGTCGCCGGTCAGACGGAACGGCCGGTTTTGCAGGTCGACGCGGCTGATATGGTCGAAAATAATCTCGGTTTCAAATTTCGCGGCATGCTCGTGCATGCGCTCCATCAGCAGCGGACCGGTCAAATCGTTCGGATCGCCTGGCCAGTTTTCCACTTCCGTCGTGGTGGTCAGCTGACCGCCTTTTTCCATCCCGGTGATCAGCACCGGCTGCAGGTTGGCGCGCGCGGCATAGACCGCCGCGGTGTATCCCGCAGGTCCAGAACCAAGAATAAGCAGTTTACTGTGTTTGGCTGTGCCCATGAGATCCCCATAATAATTGGCATACATTGGGCTGGGATTGTAGGGAATTTGTTGTCGTAAAAAAAGAGCGCAGCGATTTTGTTAACGATGTGTGCAATAGAAGCGGCCGATGAATTGGCGATTTTCCCGGCAAGGAATATAACTATTTCTACTGTTGGCGGGACAATTATAAGACGAAAAAATGAGAATCAACCAGGGTGGATGATGAATATCTGGCATCTTGTACTAAAAATCGATGTTTTGCTTTGACAATCCCCTGTGCTTTTGCGAAAACATTCAAGGAAGAAAAAAAGCAGTATTTGGCGTGCGGCGAATTTTCATGCACGCAAATGCCATTTTTATCCGGGTTAACGAAATCTACGCATGGTGTGGACAGACGCCATGCGTGATATCGGTGACTGCCGTCAGGCAACGGGCTTCTCACGTACCCCTGGGTTACCTAATGTCGTACGGGTAATAACAGGATGGGCTCTGGCAGTGAAGGCACAGAGCCGGAACAGGAGTAGGGAAGGAATACAGAGAGACAATAATAATGGTAGATAGCAAGAAGCGCCCTGGCAAAGATCTCGACCGCATTGATCGTAACATCCTGAATGAATTGCAAAAAGATGGGCGAATTTCTAACGTCGAGCTTTCTAAACGGGTGGGACTTTCTCCGACGCCTTGCCTTGAGCGTGTGCGTCGTCTTGAAAGACAGGGTTTTATTCAGGGCTATACGGCGCTGCTCAACCCGCATTATCTGGATGCATCACTTCTGGTATTTGTTGAGATTACTCTGAATCGTGGCGCACCGGATGTGTTTGAGCAATTTAACGCCGCAGTGCAAAAACTTGAAGAAATTCAAGAGTGTCATCTGGTTTCCGGTGATTTCGACTATCTGTTGAAAACCCGCGTACCGGATATGTCAGCGTATCGTAAATTACTGGGCGAGACCTTGCTGCGCCTGCCGGGCGTTAACGACACCCGTACCTATGTGGTAATGGAAGAAGTCAAGCAAAGTAATCGTCTGGTTATTAAGACGCGCTAACACGGAACAGGTGCAAACTCGACGTAGTTTGATTACACTCCTGTTAATCCATACAGCAACAGTGCCGGGGAGACCCGGCGCTGTTGTCCGTTTTAGCAGCAGGCAGGAAACAGCCTGATACCTGGAGAGCCTTTCTTGAGCCAGGAATACACCGAAGACAAAGAAGTCAAACTTACCAAACTCAGCAGCGGGCGCCGACTCCTTGAGGCGATGCTCATCCTTTGCTCCCTCTTCGCCATCTGGCTGATGGCGGCATTACTGAGCTTTAACCCCTCGGACCCAAGCTGGTCGCAAACGGCATGGCATGAGCCTATTCATAATTTAGGCGGCGCCCCCGGCGCGTGGCTTGCCGATACCCTGTTTTTCATTTTTGGCGTCATGGCCTATACCATCCCGGTGATCATCATCGGCGGATGCTGGTTTGCCTGGCGGCATCAGGAAAACGACGAATACATTGATTATTTCGCCGTTTCTCTGCGTCTCATCGGTGCGTTAGCCCTGATCCTGACCTCCTGCGGTCTGGCGGCGATTAACGCCGATGATATCTGGTACTTCGCCTCTGGCGGGGTGATTGGCAGCCTGCTGAGCACCACCCTGCAACCGCTGCTGCACAGCAGCGGCGGCACCATCGCTCTGTTGTGCATCTGGGCGGCCGGCCTGACGCTGTTTACCGGCTGGTCGTGGGTCAGCATTGCGGAAAAACTGGGCGGCGGCATCCTGTCCGTACTCACCTTTGCCAGCAACCGCACCCGTCGGGATGATACCTGGGTCGATGAAGGCGAATACGAAGACGACGATGAAGAGTACGACGACGAAGAGGCGGCAACCCCCCAGGAGTCGCGTCGGGCCCGTATCTTGCGCAGCGCGCTGGCGCGGCGTAAACGTCTGGCCGAGAAGTTTACCAACCCTATGGGGCGTAAAACCGACGCGGCGCTTTTCTCCGGCAAACGGATGGACGACGGGGACGAGGCCGTGCAGTACAGCGCCAGCGGTGCGCCTGTCGCCGCCGACGATGTACTGTTTTCCGGCGCCAGCGCCGCGCGTCCCGCAGAGAATGATGTGCTATTTTCCGGCGCCAGCGCCGCGCGCCCGGGCGATTTCGACCCTTACGATCCGTTGCTGAACGGCCACAGTATCGCTGAGCCGGTGGGCGCAGCGGCGGCGGCCACTGCCGCGCCGCAGGCGTGGGGCGAGTCGACGGCGGGCCATCAGGGCGCTGCGCCGGCTTATCAGCCAGAAGCCAGCTATCCGCCGCAGCAGGCCTACCAGCCTGAACCCGCCCCGTTCCAGCAGGCTGCTTATCAGCCGCCAGCGGGGCAACCCGCGCCGCAGGCGTATCAGCCAGAGCCAGCGCAGTATCAACAGCCGGTTTACGATCCGCATGCCGGACAACAGCCTGCGCCGCAGGGCTATCAATCCGAGCCTGCACAGTATCAGCAGCCGGTTTACGATCCGCATGCCGGTCAGCCTGCGCCGCAGGGGTATCAACCCGAGCCTGCACAGTATCAGCAGCCGGTTTACGATCCGCATGCCGGTCAGCCCACGCCGCAGGGGTATCAACCCGAGCCTGCACAGTATCAGCAGCCGAGTTACGATCCGCATGCCGGCCAGCCCGCGCCGCAGGCGTATCAGCCTGAGCCCGCGCCGGTACCTGCCGCGCAGCCAGAGCCTGAGGCCGTGCAGGAAGAAGTGAAACGCCCGCCGCTCTATTACTTCGAGGAAGTGGAAGAGAAACGGGCGCGCGAACGCGAGCTGCTGGCTTCCTGGTATCAGCCTATTCCGGAGCCGGAAAGCCCGATCGCCACCAAACCGCTGACGCCGCCAGCCGCCCCGTCCAAACCGCCCGTGGAGTCAACCGTGGTTTCTGCGGTGGCGGCCGGGGTGCATCAGGCAACGGCTGCCAGCGGCGGCTCAGCGGCCGCGACGACGGCGACCGCCGCGTCCGCAGCGACGGCGCCATTGTTCAGCCCGGCCTCCAGCGGACCGCGGGTACAGGTGAAAGAGGGCATTGGTCCAAAACTACCGCGGCCTAATCGCGTTCGCGTACCGACGCGTCGGGAACTGGCCTCCTACGGCATCAAGCTACCGTCGCAGCGTGAAGCAGAACAGCGCGCGCGGCAGGCGGAGCGAGACCCCCATTATGATGATGGGCTGCTCTCCGATGAGGAAGCAGATGCTATGGAGCAGGATGAACTGGCTCGCCAGTTCGCCGCCACTCAACAGCAGCGCTATGGCCATCGCTGGGAAGACGATAACGCGACTGATGACGATGATGCCGACGCCGCGGCGGAAGCGGAGCTGGCGCGCCAGTTTGCCGCCACCCAGCAGCAGCGCTACGCCTCCGAGCAGCCGCCGGGCGCCAATCCGTTCTCGCCGGCGGATTACGAATTCTCGCCGATGAAAACCCTGGTCAATGAGGGGCCGAGCGAGCCGCTGTTTACGCCGACACCGGAAGTACAGCCGCAGCAGCCAGCCCAGCACTATCAACAACCGGCCGCCGTTCCGCAGCAGGGTTATCAACCTGCGCAGCACCAGCCGGTACACCATCAGCCAGTACCGCCGCAGCCTTACCAGACTGCGCCGCAGTCCGTGCCTCACCACCAGCCGGTTACCCCGCCGGGGCATCAGCATGCCGCGCCTGCGCCGCAGGAGAGCCTGATCCACCCGCTGCTGATGCGCAATGGCGATAGTCGACCGCTGCAAAAGCCGACGACGCCGCTGCCGTCGCTGGATCTGCTTACGCCGCCGCCCAGTGAAGTCGAGCCGGTGGATACCTTTGCTCTCGAGCAGATGGCACGACTGGTGGAAGCGCGACTCGCCGATTTCCGCATTAAAGCGGATGTGGTGAACTACTCGCCGGGGCCGGTGATCACCCGCTTCGAACTGAATCTGGCGCCTGGCGTCAAAGCGGCGCGAATCTCTAACCTGTCACGGGATCTGGCGCGTTCACTGTCCACGGTCGCCGTGCGCGTGGTGGAGGTGATCCCGGGTAAACCGTATGTCGGGCTTGAGCTGCCGAATAAAAAGCGCCAGACCGTCTACCTGCGTGAAGTGCTCGACAACAGCAAGTTCCGTGATAACCCGTCGCCGCTGACCGTGGTGCTGGGTAAAGACATCGCCGGCGATCCGGTGGTGGCCGATCTGGCGAAAATGCCGCACCTGCTGGTGGCCGGTACCACCGGTTCCGGTAAGTCGGTCGGCGTCAACGCCATGATCCTCAGCATGCTCTACAAGGCGCAGCCGGAAGATGTGCGTTTCATCATGATTGACCCGAAAATGCTGGAGCTGTCGGTCTACGAAGGTATTCCGCACCTGCTGACGGAAGTGGTTACCGACATGAAAGACGCCGCCAATGCGCTGCGCTGGAGCGTCAACGAGATGGAGCGTCGCTACAAGCTGATGTCGGCGCTGGGCGTGCGTAACCTGGCGGGCTATAACGAGAAGATTGCAGAAGCGGCGCGCATGGGGCGTCCGATCCCGGATCCGTACTGGAAGCCTGGCGACAGTATGGACGCCGTGCACCCGGTACTGGAAAAGCTGCCGTACATTGTGGTGCTGGTGGACGAATTCGCCGACCTGATGATGACCGTCGGTAAGAAGGTGGAAGAGCTGATCGCTCGCCTGGCGCAGAAAGCGCGTGCGGCGGGGATCCACCTGGTGCTGGCGACGCAGCGTCCGTCGGTGGATGTCATTACCGGTCTGATTAAGGCCAACATTCCGACGCGCATCGCTTTTACCGTGTCGAGCAAAATTGACTCGCGTACCATTCTGGATCAGGGCGGTGCGGAATCGCTGCTCGGGATGGGGGACATGCTCTACTCCGGGCCGAACTCCACCACGCCGGTGCGCGTCCATGGGGCGTTTGTTCGCGACCAGGAAGTCCACGCCGTGGTTCAGGACTGGAAAGCCCGCGGTCGTCCGCAGTATGTAGACGGCATTACCTCCGACAGCGAAAGCGAAGGCGGCGGCGGTGGCTTCGACGGTGGTGAAGAGCTGGATCCGCTGTTCGATCAGGCGGTCAGCTTTGTGACCGAGAAGCGTAAAGCGTCGATTTCCGGGGTGCAGCGCCAGTTCCGCATCGGCTATAACCGTGCCGCGCGTATTATCGAACAGATGGAAGCGCAGGGCATTGTCAGCGAACAGGGCCATAACGGTAACCGCGAAGTACTGGCGCCGCCGCCCTTTGAATGAGTGCAAAGTTGGGTAAATAAGCGCAAAATCAGCCAATTCTTCTGTCCCGCCGCCGTCGGCGGTCCTACATTAGGGGCAGAAGAGGCTCCCGCGTCGGGAGTGACGCACATTAAGGAAGAACAATGAAAAAACTCGCAATCACCTGTGCATTACTGTCTGGTATGGTCGTCAGCCAGGTCTGGGCAGATGCGGCCAGTGACTTAAAAAGCCGTCTTGATAAAGTGAGCAGCTTCCATGCCAGCTTCACGCAAAAAGTCACCGACGGCAGCGGCAACGCCGTGCAGGACGGACAGGGCGACCTGTGGGTAAAACGCCCGAATCTGTTTAACTGGCATATGACCCAGCCGGATGAGAGCGTCCTCGTTTCGGATGGTAAAACCCTGTGGTTCTATAACCCGTTCGTCGAGCAGGCCACTGCGACCTGGCTGAAAGACGCCACCAGCAACACGCCGTTTATGCTGATTGCCCGCAACCAGTCCAGCGACTGGCAGCAGTACAATATCAAACAAAACGGCGATGATTTTGTGCTGACGCCGAAAAGCGGCAGCGGCAACCTGAAGCAGTTCACGATCAACGTCGGTCGGGACGGCACCATCCATCAGTTCAGCGCCGTCGAGCAGGATGATCAGCGCAGCAGCTATCAGCTGAAATCGCAGCAGAACGGCGCCGTCGACGCATCTAAGTTCACCTTTACGCCGCCGAAAGGGGTGACGGTGGACGATCAACGTAAGTAGAGGCGAAAGTGAGCAATCTGTCGCTCGATTTTTCCGACAACGCGTTTCAACCTCTGGCCGCTCGCATGCGGCCAGAAAATTTAGCGCAGTATATTGGCCAGCAGCACCTGCTGGCGCCGGGCAAACCCCTGCCGCGGGCGATCGAAGCCGGGCACCTGCATTCGATGATCCTCTGGGGGCCGCCGGGCACCGGCAAGACTACCCTGGCGGAAGTGATCGCCCGCTATGCCAGCGCCGATGTCGAACGGATCTCGGCGGTGACCTCCGGGGTGAAAGAGATCCGCGAGGCCATTGAGCGCGCGCGGCAGAATCGCCACGCCGGCCGACGAACGATTCTGTTTGTTGACGAAGTGCATCGCTTCAATAAAAGCCAGCAGGATGCCTTTCTGCCGCATATTGAAGATGGCACCATCACCTTTATTGGCGCGACCACCGAAAATCCCTCCTTTGAGCTTAACTCGGCGCTGCTCTCCCGCGCCCGCGTCTACTTACTGAAATCGCTTACCACCGACGATATCGAGCAGGTGCTTGACCAGGCGATGCACGATAAAACCCGCGGCTACGGCGGCCAGGATATCGTTTTGCCGGATGAGACCCGCAGGGCCATCGCCGAACTGGTGAACGGCGATGCGCGGCGGGCGCTGAATACCCTGGAAATGATGGCCGATATGGCCGAGAGCGATGATGCGGGCAAGCGGGTGTTGAAGGCGGAACTGCTGACCGAGATCGCCGGCGAGCGCAGCGCGCGCTTTGATAATAAAGGCGACCGTTTCTACGATTTGATTTCCGCCCTGCATAAGTCAGTGCGCGGGAGCGCGCCGGACGCGGCGCTCTACTGGTACGCGCGGATCATCACCGCCGGGGGCGATCCGCTGTACGTTGCCCGCCGTTGTCTGGCGATTGCCTCGGAAGACGTCGGCAACGCCGACCCGCGGGCGATGCAGGTGGCCATTTCGGCGTGGGACTGCTTTACCCGCGTCGGGCCGGCGGAAGGCGAACGGGCGATTGCCCAGGCCATTGTCTATCTGGCCTGCGCGCCGAAGAGCAATGCGGTCTACACCGCCTTTAAAGCGGCGCTGGCCGACGCGCGAGACCGTCCGGACTATGACGTTCCGGTGCATCTGCGCAATGCCCCGACGAAGCTGATGAAAGAGATGGGCTACGGGCAGGAGTATCGTTACGCTCATGACGAACCTAACGCCTACGCCGCCGGTGAGCAGTACTTCCCGCAGGAAATGGCGCAAACGCGCTATTATCACCCGACAAACCGGGGGCTTGAGGGCAAAATTGGCGAAAAGCTCGCCTGGCTCGCTGAACAGGATCAAAATAGCCCGATAAAACGCTACCGCTAATTGAGGCGTTGCGGTAAGGTTATTACACTATTTCCGTGGTCGTAGTCTGCGGCCACTATTCTTTTTTTAATTCGATAAGCACAGGATAAGCATGCTCGATCCCAATCTGCTGCGTACCGAGCCAGACGCAGTCGCAGAAAAACTGGCACGCCGGGGCTTTAAGCTGGATGTAGATAAACTTCGCGCGCTTGAAGAGCGTCGTAAAGTTCTGCAGGTGCAAACGGAAAACCTGCAGGCGGAGCGCAACTCCCGATCGAAATCCATTGGCCAGGCGAAAGCGCGCGGGGAAGACATCGAGCCATTACGCCTGGAAGTGAACAAACTCGGCGAACAGCTGGATGCCGCAAAATCCGAGCTGGAAGCGCTGCTGGCGGAAATCCGCGATATCGCGCTGGCGATCCCGAATATTCCTCACGATGACGTGCCGGTTGGCCGTGACGAAAACGACAACGTTGAAGTCAGCCGCTGGGGCACGCCGCGCCAGTTCGATTTCGACGTGCGCGATCACGTGACGCTGGGTGAAATGCACGGGGGGCTGGATTTTGCCGCCGCCGTTAAGCTCACCGGTTCGCGCTTCGTGGTGATGAAAGGCCAGCTGGCCCGTCTGCACCGCGCCCTGGCGCAGTTCATGCTTGATCTGCACACTGAACAGCATGGCTATAGCGAAAACTATGTCCCGTACCTGGTTAACCAGGACACCCTGTATGGCACCGGCCAGCTGCCGAAATTCGCCGGAGACCTGTTCCATACCCGTCCGCTGGAAGAAGAGGCTGACAGCAGCAACTACGCGCTGATCCCGACGGCGGAAGTGCCGCTGACCAACCTGGTGCGTGATGAAATTATCGATGAAGACGATCTGCCAATAAAAATGACCGCCCATACGCCGTGCTTCCGTTCCGAAGCAGGTTCTTATGGTCGCGACACCCGCGGTCTGATCCGTATGCACCAGTTCGATAAAGTTGAAATGGTGCAGATTGTCCGTCCGGAAGACTCGATGGCGGCGCTGGAAGAGATGACCGGCCACGCCGAGAAAGTGCTGCAGCTGCTGGGCCTGCCTTACCGTAAGGTCGCGCTGTGCACCGGCGATATGGGCTTCAGCGCCTGCAAAACCTATGACCTCGAAGTATGGGTCCCGGCGCAGAACACCTACCGTGAGATCTCTTCCTGCTCCAACGTCTGGGATTTCCAGGCGCGTCGTATGCAGGCTCGCTGCCGCAGCAAGTCCGACAAGAAGACCCGTCTCGTTCATACCCTGAATGGTTCTGGCCTGGCGGTCGGTCGTACCCTGGTGGCGCTGATGGAAAACTATCAGCAGGCCGATGGCCGTATCGAGATCCCGGAAATCCTGCGCCCGTATATGCGCGGCCTCGAATATATCGGTTAATTTTTACCTTCTCCCTTAAAAGCGCCTGCGGGCGCTTTTTTTACATCCTTATTGATACCGGGCAATAATCCCATCCGCGAATGCAGTGATACTCCCTTTGGATTAAACCAGCATAAAAAACCAATAATATTTCAAAGCCTTATATATATCACTATATAGCGCTTGTCAGTTTATTGTGAGCAACCAAAGCGAGTATCCATGAAAATTAAAGCCCCCGATGCTTTACTGGCTGCTGAGGTAAGCCGCCGTGGTCTGATGAAAACCACGGCAATAGGCGGCCTGGCGCTGGCCAGCAACGCACTAACGTTACCCTTTTCCCGTATGGCCCACGCCGCCGACACGCCAGCCCCGGCCAGTGAGAAAGTGGTCTGGAGTGCCTGCACCGTCAACTGCGGTAGCCGCTGCCCGCTGCGCATGCACGTGGTGGATGGCGCGATTAAATACGTCGAAACCGATAATACCGGTGACGATAACTATGACGGCCTGCATCAGGTGCGCGCCTGCCTGCGCGGGCGGTCTATGCGCCGCCGGGTTTATAACCCCGATCGGCTGAAATATCCGATGAAGCGCGTAGGCAAACGCGGTGAGGGTAAATTCGAGCAAATCAGCTGGGAAGAGGCGTTCGATATCATCGCCAGCACGACGCAGCGCCTGATTAAAGACTACGGCAACGAGTCCATCTATCTGAACTACGGCACCGGCACGCTGGGAGGCACGCTGACCCGCTCCTGGCCGCCGGGGAAAACCCTGATTGCCCGTCTGATGAACTGCTGCGGTGGGTATCTCAATCATTACGGCGACTATTCATCCGCGCAGATTGCCGCAGGGTTGAATTACACCTACGGCGGCTGGGCGGATGGCAACAGCCCGTCGGATATTGAAAACAGCCAGTTAGTGGTGCTGTTCGGCAACAACCCCGGGGAAACGCGGATGAGCGGCGGCGGGGTGACCTACTATCTTGAGCAGGCGCGCCAGAAATCCAATGCCCGGATGATCATTATCGATCCGCGCTATACCGACACCGGCGCCGGCCGCGAAGATGAATGGATCCCGATTCGCCCCGGTACCGATGCGGCGCTGGTATCGGGTCTGGCGTGGGTGATGATCACCGAGAATCTGGTCGATCAGCCGTTCCTCGATAAATACTGTGTGGGATACGACGAGAAAACTCTGCCTGCCGATGCCCCGGCCAATGGCCACTATAAAGCCTGGATACTTGGCCAGGGCGCCGACGGTATCGCCAAAACGCCGGAGTGGGCCTCGACCATAACCGGTATTCCGCGCGAACGCATTGTTAAACTGGCGCGCGAAATTGCCAGCGCCAAACCGGCCTATATCAGCCAGGGCTGGGGGCCGCAGCGTCACGCCAACGGCGAAATCGCCACCCGGGCTATCGCGATGCTCGCCATTCTGACCGGTAACGTCGGGATCAACGGCGGTAACAGCGGCGCGCGCGAGGGCTCCTACAGCCTGCCGTTTGAGCGCATGCCGACGCTGGAGAATCCGGTTCAGACCAGCATATCGATGTTTATGTGGACCGATGCGATTGAGCGCGGCCCGGAAATGACTGCCCTGCGCGATGGGGTGCGTGGCAAAGATAAGCTCGATGTGCCGATCAAAATGATCTGGAACTATGCGGGCAACTGCCTGATCAACCAGCACTCAGAGATTAACCGCACCCACGAGATCCTGCAGGACGACAAGAAGTGCGAGATGATTGTGGTCATCGACTGCCATATGACCTCGTCAGCGAAATACGCCGATATTCTGCTGCCGGACTGCACCGCCTCTGAGCAGATGGATTTCGCGCTGGATGCCTCCTGCGGCAACATGTCCTACGTCATCTTTGCCGACCAGGCCATCAATCCGCGTTTCGAATGCAAAACTATCTATGAGATGACCAGCGAGCTGGCGAAGCGCCTCGGCGTCGAGGAAAAATTTACCGAAGGCCGTACCCAGGAAGGCTGGATGCGCTATCTGTATGAGCAGTCGCGCACAGCGATTCCCGACCTGCCGGATTTCGACACCTTCCGTCAGCAGGGCATCTATAAGCAGCGCGATCCGCAAGGGCACCATGTGGCTTATAAAGCCTTCCGTGAGGATCCGCAGGCTAATCCGCTGACCACGCCTTCGGGCAAGATTGAAATCTATTCGCAGGCGCTGGCGAAAATCGCCGCCACCTGGGAGCTGCCGGAAGGCGATGTCATCGATCCGCTGCCGATATACACCCCGGGCTTCGAAAACTACAACGATCCGCTGACGGCGAAATACCCGCTACAGCTGACCGGCTTCCACTATAAATCGCGCGTCCATTCAACCTACGGCAACGTCGATGTACTGAAGGCTGCCTGTCGGCAGGAGATGTGGATTAACCCGATCGATGCCCGCCAGCGCGGTATTGCCAACGGCGATCGCATTCGCATCTTCAATGACCGTGGGGAAGTGCATATCGAAGCGAAGGTGACCCCGCGCATGATGCCAGGCGTGGTCGCGCTGGGGGAAGGGGCCTGGTATAACCCGGACGCCTCGCGCGTGGATCAGGCTGGCAGCATTAACGTGCTGACCACCCAGCGCCCCTCGCCGCTGGCGAAGGGGAACCCGTCGCATACCAACCTCGTCCAGGTTGAGAAGCTGTAAGGAGTAACCGATGACAACTCAGTATGGATTTTTTATTGATTCCGCCCGTTGCACCGGTTGCAAGACCTGCGAACTGGCCTGTAAGGACTACAAAAATCTGACCCCGGAGGTCAGCTTCCGCCGCATTTATGAATATGCCGGCGGCGACTGGCAGGAGGATAACGGCGTCTGGAATCAGAACGTGTTCGCCTATTACCTCTCCATCGCCTGTAACCACTGCGAAGATCCTGCCTGCACCAAGGTCTGTCCGAGCGGAGCGATGCACAAGCGCGAAGACGGTTTTGTGGTGGTCAACGAAGAGGTGTGCATTGGCTGCCGTTACTGCCATATGGCCTGTCCTTACGGCGCGCCGCAATATAATGCCGACAAAGGCCATATGACCAAGTGTGACGGCTGCCACGAGCGCGTCGCCGACGGGAAAAAGCCGATCTGCGTCGAGTCCTGCCCGCTGCGGGCGCTGGATTTCGGGCCGATTGCCGAACTGCGCGCTAAGCACGGCCAGCTGGCGGCGGTGGCGCCGTTGCCTTCGGCGCACTTTACCCGGCCGAGCATCGTGATCAAACCTAACGCCAATGCCCGGCCGTGTGGCGATACCACCGGTTACCTGGCAAACCCGAAGGAGGTGTAAGATGGGAAACGGATGGCATGAATGGCCGCTGATGATCTTTACGGTCTTCGGCCAGTGCGTCGCGGGCGGCTTCATCGTCCTGGCGCTGGCGCTCATGACGGGCAAGCTTTCCCGTGAGCAGGAGCAGCGCGTGGTGGGTAGCATGTTCGGCCTGTGGGTATTGATGGGGATCGGGTTTATCGCCTCGACAATGCACCTCGGTTCGCCGCTGCGGGCCTTTAACTCGCTCAATCGCGTAGGGGCCTCATCGCTGAGTAATGAGATAGCCAGCGGGGCGATCTTCTTCGCCGTCGGCGGGATTGGCTGGCTGCTGGCCGTGTGTAAAAAGCTGCCTGCCGGACTGCGTAGCCTGTGGCTGGTCGCGACCATGGCGCTTGGGGTGATCTTCGTCTGGATGATGGTGCGGGTCTATAACACCATCGACACGGTGCCGACCTGGTATACCCTCTGGACGCCGCTGAGCTTCTTCCTGACGTTGTTTATCGGCGGTCCGCTGCTGGGCTACCTGCTGCTGCGCGTCGCAGGCGTTGACGGTTGGGCGCTGCGCCTGCTACCGGTGGTCACTTTACTGGCGCTGCTGGTGAGTATCGTGGTGGTCCTGATGCAGGGGAGTGAACTCGCCACTATCCGCAGCTCAATTCAGCAGGCCTCCGCCCTGGTGCCGGATTATGGGCTGCTTATGGCCTGGCGCGTGGTGCTGCTGGCGCTGGCCCTGGCCTGCTGGTGCGTGCCGCAGATCCGCGGCCGCAAGCCGACGGTCTCGCTGCTCGGCCTGGCGTTTGTTCTGGTGCTGGCGGGAGAGATGATTGGCCGCGGCGTATTCTATGGTCTGCATATGACCGTCGGGATGGCTATCGCCAGTTAATCAGCGTCATCATGCCGGCGCAGGCGTGCCGGCATGATGAAAACGTGCTGTCGATAGATGAAATTTTTCAACTGAAATCAACGTCGACATTTATTAATAAATTAAGAAAAACAACAGCGTATTATCTGTTGCCTCATCTTTATCCCTTCTGTGGATAAAAAACTTCTATCGTGCCCGGCAAAACCGCGTCAGGCCTGATTTCAGGTGGATTGACAATGTTTTTAGCGGTGGCATGATGCGCTCGCGATCTGAACATTCCTCACGGTTTTTACCCATGACCATCTACACCCGGCCAGTGCAAATGCTGCTCTGTGGCCTGCTTTTACTGACCCTGGCGATAGCGGTGCTGAATACGCTCGTCCCGCTCTGGCTCGCCCATGAAAATATGCCAACCTGGCAGGTCGGCATGGTGGGGTCATCCTATTTTACCGGCAACCTGGCCGGTACGTTGCTTGCCGGCTGGGTGATCAAGCGCCTGGGGTTTAACCGCAGCTATTATCTCGCGTCGTTAATATTCGCCGTCGGCTGCGTAGGGCTGGGGATCACCGTGGGTTTCTGGACGTGGCTGAGCTGGCGTTTTATCGCCGGCGTAGGCTGCGCGATGATTTGGGTGGTGGTGGAAAGCGCGCTGGTCTGCAGCGGCACTTCACGCAGCCGCGGTCGTCTGCTGGCGGCGTACATGATGGTCTATTACGTCGGTACCGTACTGGGCCAGCTGATGGTCAGTAAACTCCCCACCGATTTAATGAGCGTCCTGCCGTGGGTGACGGGTCTGGCGCTGGCGGCGATCCTGCCGCTGCTGTTTACCCGCATCATGGGGCAGGCCGAAGAGCCACATGAAACGGTACGTATCTGGCCGATGCTGAAGCTGCGCCAGGCGCGCCACGGGGTCAATGGCTGCATTATCTCAGGGATTGTCCTCGGCTCGCTGTATGGTCTGATGCCGCTGTGGCTGAACCATCAGGGCGTCAGCGACGCCGGCATTGGCTTCTGGATGGCGGTGATGGTTAGCGCCGGGATCCTCGGCCAGTGGCCGGTAGGGCGTCTGGCAGACCGCTACGGTCGCCTGCTGGTGCTGCGGGTGCAGGTGTTTGTGGTGATCCTGGGATGTCTGGCGATGCTCAGCCAGGCGGCGATGGCGCCGGCGCTGTTTGTGTTGGGCGCTTCGGGCTTTACCCTCTATCCGGTGGCGATGGCCTGGGCCTGTGAAAAAGTGGAGCACCATCAGCTGGTGGCAATGAACCAGGCGCTGTTGATGAGCTATACCATCGGCAGCCTGCTGGGCCCGACGCTGACGGCGATGCTGATGCAGAACTTCTCGGATAACCTGCTGTTTATTATGATCGCCAGCGTGTCGTTTATCTATCTGCTGACCCTGCTGCGCAAAGCCGGACATCATCCAACGCCGGTGGCGCACGCCTGACCCTGTAGCGCGCAGCGCATGCTGCGCGTCATCCGTTTTAATAGCCTGTGCTTACTGCAGTAGAGCCGTCTTGCATAAGAATGCAACGGCTGGACGGTAACAGCTTCCCACGCCGTTGCAGGCCGGCATAAGCGCATCACCGGCCCGGGCGGGATTAGTACATCACTTTGTGCCCATATTGCTCAAGGATGCCTTTGACTCGCTCCATGGTCTCTTTCTTCGGCGGATGGACGCCGTCCAGCTTGTACTCTTCGCCCATCGCTACCCATTTGTGTTTGCCCAGCTCATGGTAGGGCAGTAGCTCGATTTTTTCGACATTGCCCATATCGCGGGTAAATTCGCCCAGGCGGTGCGCGGAATCATCATCGTCTGACCAGCCCGGAACCACCACGTAGCGGATCCAGACATTGATATTCTTCTTCGCCAGATACTGGGCGAATTCCAGCGTACGATGGTTAGAGACGCCGACCAGGTTCTGGTGAATCTCATCGTTCATCTGCTTAAGATCCAGCATCACCAGGTCTGTTACCTCCAGCAGTTCGTCGATAACGGGATCGTAGCGACGAACAAAGCCGTTGGTATCGAGACAGGTATGAATACCTTCCTTCTTACAGGCGCGGAACCAGTCGCGAACAAACTCCGCCTGCAGGATCGCTTCGCCGCCCGATGCGGTGACGCCGCCGCCGGAAGCATTCATAAAGTGACGATAGGTCACCACCTCTTTCATTAACTCTTCAACGGTGATTTCTTTGCCGCCGTGGGTATCCCAGGTATCACGGTTATGGCAGTACAGGCAGCGCATCAGGCAGCCCTGGAAAAAAGTAATAAAGCGGATGCCCGGGCCATCAACGGTGCCACAGGATTCAAAGGAGTGAATGCGACCAATAACTGACATTGCGGTGTTTTCTCCAGATGTGGCCCATCCGGGGCCGTGTTGGTGCACAGCTCAGCGGCTGTGTCGAGTCTGTTTTGACAGATACCCAAAGTATAGATAACTGGCAAAGCAGGCTAGGGCGGGGATTGCTTGTTAAAAAGGCCCCACTGATGTGGGGCCTTTATTGTACGCTTTTTCAGTCAGACAGGGAATTACATGGTCTGAGTGAAGGTACGGGTAATAACGTCCTGCTGCTGTTCTTTAGTCAGGGAGTTAAAACGTACAGCGTAGCCAGATACGCGGATGGTCAACTGCGGATATTTTTCCGGGTTTTCCATCGCGTCGAGCAGCATTTCGCGGTTCATCACGTTCACGTTCAGGTGCTGACCACCTTCGATGGACGCTTCGTGGTGGAAGTAACCATCCATCAGACCCGCCAGGTTGGTCTTACGAACTTCGTCATCTTTACCCAGCGCGTTCGGTACGATAGAGAAGGTGTAAGAGATACCATCTTTCGCGTAAGCAAACGGCAGTTTCGCTACGGAGGTCAGAGAGGCAACAGCACCTTTCTGATCACGGCCGTGCATCGGGTTAGCACCTGGTCCGAACGGCGCGCCAGCGCGACGACCGTCTGGGGTGTTACCGGTTTTCTTACCATATACCACGTTAGAGGTAATGGTCAGAACAGACTGAGTCGGGATCGCGTTGCGGTAGGTGTGCAGTTTCTGAATTTTCTTCATGAAACGTTCAACCAGGTCAACGGCCATGTCATCGACGCGAGCATCGTTGTTACCAAACTGCGGGTATTCGCCTTCGATTTCGAAGTCGACAGCCAGACCGTCTTCGTCACGAATCGGTTTAACTTTCGCATATTTGATTGCAGACAGGGAGTCAGCAGCAACGGACAGACCCGCGATACCACACGCCATGGTGCGGATAACGTCACGGTCGTGCAGCGCCATCAGAGAGGCTTCGTAGCTGTACTTGTCGTGCATGTAGTGGATGATGTTCAGCGCAGTGACGTACTGTTTAGCCAGCCAGTCCATGAAGTGATCCATGCGTTCCATCACTTCGTCGAAGTTCAGAACGTCGCCTTTGATCGGTTCAGATTTCGGACCCACCTGCATTTTCAGTTTTTCATCCACGCCGCCGTTGATAGCGTACAGCATGGTTTTTGCGAGGTTGGCGCGAGCACCGAAGAACTGCATTTGCTTACCAACAACCATCGGGCTTACGCAGCATGCGATAGCGTAGTCGTCGTTGTTGAAGTCCGGACGCATCAGGTCATCGTTCTCATACTGCAGAGAAGAGGTATCGATGGACACTTTAGCAGCGAATTTCTTGAAGCTCAGCGGCAGTTTTTCAGACCACAGGATAGTGATGTTCGGCTCCGGAGACGGCCCCATGGTGTACAGGGTGTTCAGGAAGCGGAAGCTGTTTTTGGTCACCAGAGTACGGCCGTCAACGCCCATACCGCCGATGGATTCTGTTGCCCAAATCGGGTCACCGGAGAACAGTTCATCGTATTCCGGGGTACGCAGGAAGCGAACCATACGCAGTTTCATGACCAGGTGGTCAACCATTTCCTGCGCGTCTTGCTCGGTGATTTTACCCGCCTGCAGGTCACGTTCGATGTAGATATCCAGGAAGCTGGAGGTACGACCGAAGGACATTGCCGCGCCGTTCTGAGATTTAACGGCAGCCAGGTAACCGAAGTAGGTCCACTGGATAGCTTCCTGAGCGGTGGTCGCCGGACCGGAGATGTCGTAGCCATATTTAGCCGCCATCTCTTTGATCTGGCCCAGCGCGCGGTGCTGTTCAGCGATTTCTTCACGCAGACGGATGGTCGCTTCCAGATCTTCGCCGCTTTCCAGTTTCGCTTGCAGAGAGTTGAACTGGGCGAATTTGTCTTTCATCAGGAAGTCGATACCGTACAGCGCAACGCGACGGTAGTCACCGATGATACGACCACGGCCGTAAGCATCCGGCAGACCAGTCAGCACGCCGGATTTACGGCAGCGCAGGATGTCCGGAGTATAGACGTCGAAAACGCCCTGGTTGTGAGTTTTACGGTACTCAGTGAAGATTTTTTTCAGCATCGGGTCCAGCTCGCGATTGTACGCTTTGCAGGAACCTTCAACCATTTTAATACCACCGAACGGGATGATCGCACGTTTCAGCGGCGCTTCGGTCTGCAGACCAACGATTTTTTCCAGACCTTTCTCGATATAGCCTGCGTCGTGAGAGGTGATGGTGGAAGCCAGGGCAGTGTCAAAATCAACAGGCGCGTGAGTGCGGTTTTCCTGTTTTACACCTTCCATTACGCTGTCCCACAGCTTGGTGGTCGCTTCAGTCGCGCCAGCCAGGAAGGATTCGTCGCCTTCATATGGGGTGTAGTTTTTCTGAATAAAGTCACGGACGTTGACTTCATTCTGCCAGTCACCTTTCGCAAAACCTTCCCAGGCTGTGGCTAACTTTTCATTAAGCTCGGACATGTAACACCTACCTTCTTAAGTGGATTTTTTATTTACTGCCTGAAACAACCCTTAGTGATGGTCGTTGCCACGCAGGTAAATGACCCAGTATGTCAACCCGACCAGCAGACCCCCGCCGATAATGTTCCCGATAGTTACCGGAATCAGGTTATCAGTGATGAAGTTCATAACGGTCAAGTGAGAGAAACTTTCCGGAGTCGAACCGATTGCGGTCCAGAATTCCGGGCTTGCAAAGTTGCGGATTACGATACCCATCGGGATCATAAACATGTTGGCGATGCTGTGCTCAAAGCCGCTGGCAACGAACATCGCTACCGGCAGAACCATGATCATCGCTTTATCCATCAGGCTACGACCGGAATAGCTCATCCATACGGCGAGACAAACCATCAGGTTAGCGAGGATACCCAGGCTCACGGCCTCCACAAAAGTATGGTGCATTTTGTGGTCAGCGGTCTGCAGGACATTGAGCCCCCAACCGCCGTTGGCAGTCATATATTCGCCTGATAACCACATCAGCAGCACAAACAGCAGTGCGCCCACCAGGTTACCAAAATAGACGTTGAGCCAGTTTTTTGCCAGTTGCCCCCAGGTAATTCGACCGCTGGCTTTCGCCACCACGATCAATACCGTAGAGGTAAAGAGGTCAGCGCCGCAGATAATGCACAGAATCAGACCCAGGGAAAAACAGACCCCACCGATAAGCTTGGCAATCCCATAAGGCATCGCGGCAGTGCCGGTGGTCGCGGTGATATAGAATACGAAAGCGATGGAGATGAAAACGCCAGCGGTGATCGCCAGATAAAAGGTCTTCATCGGATGCTTCGTTGCTTTATAGACACCTGCTTCTTCGGCGACTTTCGCCATCGCGGCAGGGAGCAAAAGATCAAAAGGGTTGTCAGCTTTCACACTAACTCTCTCTTTATATAAGTTGGCGGTGAGATACTAACAAAGCATTATAGAAGGGAAATTGATATAGATCATATCTCACCGGAACTATATGCCTTTTTAGTGTGTGGTTTTTGTGTTTTTAGTGGTTAAATGATTGAATATTATGAAGAAAATAAATTTTAAAATTTATAAGTTATGTTGAATTTTTTCGTTTTCACGCCATTTTTTGAGTTAATTAATATGGAGTATTTTATTTAAAATTAACGAATGGTAAATCTTATAAGCGCATTATTTACTATTAATTAACTTTGCAACTACAAACTATAGTGGCCGCCTCGTCAGGTGAAATCAACGGAGCCGTATTGGGCTCCGTTGCTGGTCACCACGATGGCGCGCTTAGGGCTTATTTTGCCCAGAACGCCGCCTTCGCTCGCTGCAGTTTTTCATAAGCCTTCAGTAGCGACTGATGGGCCGGGAAGGCCTGCAGATCGCTGTCGACAGCCTGAAGGCCATAGAACGGCGCTTCCCCGCTCAGCGCCGCGCTGGCGGCTTCGACCGCTTCGGCGCCGTACATACGGATAAAGGCGTTCAGGTATTGCAGCGGCTGACGCTCCTCTTCCTGGCTCAGCAGCAGCAGGGTCTGCAGGCAGCGATAGTAGTTAGCGCGTTCCGCGCTGAAGACCGAAGCGTTGAACTCCATGGTCCACTCGGTCCAGATCAGCGCCTGCTCCAGATCGCCGCCGGCCAGGGCCAGCATGGCTTTCAGCTCACCGACGCGCAGGGTATACCAGCCGTTGTCTTTGCCGGTGGCGAGGCCCAGCAGTTCGCGAACGCGGGTGAAATCATCCAGGCCTTCATCGTCCATCTGCTCGATCAGCGCCAGGTAATCTTCTTTTTCCCACTCGCTGCCCGGCAGGGACAGAATGGTGTCGCGCAGATGAGCGCCCATGCTGTTGTTCGCCAGCCACAGATCTTCCGCCGGGTAAATATCCGACATCCCCGGGACGATGATACGGCAGGCGTAAACGCCCAGGTGCTCGTAGTCGGCGATATACACTTCTTTATCTTCGGCCTTGAAGATGGCCATCAGGGTGGCGAACTCTTCTTCTGTGGTGCCGGAGAAGCTCCAGTCAACGAACGGATAGTCGGCATCCTGCTTGAACATATCCCAGGAAATCAGGCCGCTGGAGTCGATAAAGTGGGTTTCGAGGTTAGCATGCTCGGCGACTTCTTCGTCGTCGAAGGTCGGCGGCGTGAAGACGTCGAGATCTTTCAGACTGCGGCCCTGCAGCAGTTCGGTGACCGTACGCTCCAGCGCCACGCCGAAGTCCGGATGGGCGCCGAAAGAGGCGAAGCAGGTGCCGTTTGCCGGGTTAAACAGCACGACGCAGATAACCGGATACTTGCCGCCCAGCGAGCCATCATAGGCAAAGATCGGGAAACCTTCGGCTTCCAGTTTGGCGATCGACTCCACGACGCCCGGATAGCGCGCCATGACCTCCGCCGGGATCTCCGGCAGGCTGATGCTTTCGGCGATGATGCGGTTTTTGATATGGCGCTCAAAGACTTCGGACAGGCCCTGCACGCGAGCTTCATTACGGGTGTTGCCAGCGGACATGCCGTTGGAGACATACAGGTTGCCGACGATATTCATAGGAATATAGACCGTTTCGCCGTCGGACTGGCGGGTAAAGGGCAGGCCGCACACGCCGCGCTCATCGTTACCGGATTGCAGATCCACCAGCATGCTGGCCGTCAGCTGATCGTCCGGATCGTAGAACGCGAGCAGGCGGGCATCCAGCAGACCTTCCGGGACGTCGTCGTTTTCGGTCAGCGGGAACCACTTTTCGTTCGGGTAGTGAACGAACGGGCCGTTAGCGATAGTGTCGCCTAACCAGAAGTCAGCGAAAAAATAGTTGGTGGACAGGCGCTCGAAATATTCGCCCAGCGCGGAGGCGAGGGCTGCCTTTTTGGTGGCGCCTTTACCATTGGTAAAGCACAGCGCGCATTCCTTATCGCGAATGTGAACGGACCACACGTGCGGCACCGGGTTCAGCCACGAGGCCTCTTCGATATCAAATCCGAGGTCGAGCAATTTTTGCTGGAAGCGAGCGATGGAATCTTCCAGGGCGGCATCTTTGCCGGGAATAAACGTTTGGGTCATGGCGATCACTTTTGTCGTACGGAAAGCGCGCAATGATACGGCTTTTATCTGACAGGTGCTATCTCCATCATCTGGCTATGCTTAGAGACATCTTTTAATGCTCAGGGAGATGATAATGAAAGCCTTTGACTGGCAGCGGATGGCGCTCGATAAAGTGCCGGTGGAATTTCTCGGCGAGGTGGCGTTGCGCAGCCTCTACACCTTCGTTCTGGTCTTTATTTTCCTCAAAATTACCGGACGGCGCGGCGTGCGGCAGATGTCGCTGTTTGAGGTGCTGATTATTCTGACCCTCGGCTCGGCGGCGGGGGACGTGGCGTTTTATGACGATGTCCCGCTGTTGCCGGTGCTGGTGGTCTTCGTCACGCTGGCGCTGCTTTATCGCGGCATCATGTGGCTGATGGGGCATAGTGAAAAGCTGGAGGATCTGCTGGAGGGCAAGCCTATCGTGGTGGTGGAGGAGGGGCAACTGGCATGGGAGAAACTGCATGCGGAAAATATGACCGAATTCGAATTTTTTATGGAGCTACGGGTCAACAGCGTCGAGCAGCTCGGCCAGGTGCGGCTGGCGATCCTTGAAACCAATGGCCAGATCAGCGTGTTTTATTATCCCGATGACGAGGTGAGGGCCGGGTTGTCGATTCTCCCGACGCACTGCACCACGCGCTATACCACTATTCCTCAGGAGGGGATCTACGCCTGCGTACGCTGCAGCATCGTGATGGCGATGCAGGCGGGAGAAAAGCGAATATGTTCCCGCTGCGCAAATGCAGAATGGTCGAAGGCCAGCCGGGCGAAACGACTCACCTGACAGCAAATATGTCGGTTTTATTACGTCAAGCCGATAGATTCTGTTGTGTGACGGCTGCCGCGTTTTGCCGTCGGCGAGTTTTAGCCATTGCGGACCGTGTCACTGAATGATAAAACCGATAGCCACAGGAATAACTTATGCCCGCGGCGGTTCGCGGGCAAAACAACATAGCAACGTGGTGAGGGGAAATGGCTCAGGTCTATAACTTCAGTTCGGGCCCGGCAATGCTGCCGGCGGAAGTACTCAAACTGGCTCAGCAGGAACTGTGCGACTGGCACGGTCTGGGTACGTCGGTCATGGAAATCAGTCACCGTGGTAAGGAGTTCATCCAGGTGGCAGAAGAGGCAGAACAGGACTTCCGTTCTCTGCTGAATATCCCTTCCAACTATAAAGTGTTGTTCTGTCATGGCGGCGGCCGCGGCCAGTTCGCCGGGATCCCGCTGAACATCCTCGGCGATAAAAACGTCGCTGACTATGTGGACGCTGGCTACTGGGCCGCCAGCGCGGTCAAAGAGGCGAAGAAATACTGCACGCCTAACGTCATCGACGCGAAAATCACCGTCGACGGCAAGCGCGCGGTCAAGCCAATGAGCGAGTGGCAGCTGACGCCGGGCGCGGCGTATCTGCACTACTGCCCGAACGAAACCATTGACGGTATCGCGATTGATGATACGCCGAACTTCGGCGACGACGTCATCGTGACCGCCGATTTCTCCTCCACCATTCTGTCCCGCGAAATTGACGTCAACCGCTTCGGCGTGATCTATGCCGGCGCGCAGAAGAATATCGGCCCGGCAGGGTTGACGCTGGTCATCGTACGTGAAGATCTGCTGGGTAAAGCCAGCGTGGCCTGCCCGTCAATCCTCGACTACACCGTGTTAAGCGAGAATGACTCGATGTTTAACACGCCGCCGACGTTCGCCTGGTATCTGGCCGGTCTGGTGTTTAAGTGGCTGAAACAGCAGGGCGGCGTTGCCGCGATGGACAAGATCAACCAGCAGAAAGCCGAACTGCTGTATGGCGTGATCGATAACAGCGGCTTCTATCGTAACGATGTGGCGCAAGCCAACCGCTCCCGTATGAACGTGCCGTTCCAGCTGGCGGACAGCGCGCTGGATAAACTGTTCCTTGAAGAGTCGTTTGCCGCCGGGCTGCACGCGCTTAAGGGCCACCGGGTGGTGGGCGGCATGCGTGCCTCCATCTACAACGCGATGCCGTTGGACGGCGTGAAGGCGTTAACCGACTTTATGCTGGACTTCGAACGCCGCCACGGTTAATCGCCCGTTCCTTTCTTCCTCCCCGCGGCCTGTCTGCGGGGTTTTTATTCTGTTTGTTTGAGAGTGAAGTTTGATGGATTCCCTGACGTTACAACCCATCGCACGCGTAGAGGGCACCGTGAACCTGCCAGGTTCGAAAAGCGTCTCCAACCGCGCGCTGCTGCTGGCCGCCCTGGCCCGCGGCACGACGGTGCTGACCAACCTGCTGGACAGCGACGATGTGCGCCATATGCTGAATGCCCTGAGTGCGCTGGGGGTTCAATACACCCTGTCTGCTGACCGTACCCGCTGTGAAGTGACCGGCAACGGCGGCCCGCTGCATGCCGCAGCGGCGCTGGAGCTGTACCTCGGCAACGCCGGTACCGCGATGCGCCCGCTGGCGGCAGCCCTGTGCCTTGGCAGCAACGATATCGTGCTGACCGGCGAGCCGCGAATGAAAGAGCGCCCGATCGGCCATCTGGTGGATGCCCTGCGTCAGGGCGGCGCTCAGATCGACTATCTGGAGCAGGAAAATTATCCGCCGCTGCGCCTGCGCGGAGGGTTCCAGGGGGGCAATGTTGAAGTTGACGGCAGCGTCTCCAGCCAGTTCCTGACCGCGCTGCTGATGACCGCGCCGCTGGCGCCGCAGGATACTGTGATCGCCATTAAGGGCGATCTGGTGTCAAAACCCTATATCGACATTACGCTGCACCTGATGAAAACCTTCGGGGTTGAGGTGGACAACCAGTCTTATCAGCGCTTTGTGGTGCGCGGCAAGCAACAGTATCAGTCGCCGGGGGATTACCTGGTGGAAGGGGATGCTTCATCGGCCTCGTATTTCCTTGCCGCTGGCGCTATTAAGGGCGGCACGGTGAAAGTCACCGGTATCGGCCGCGGCAGCGTACAGGGCGATATTCGTTTCGCCGACGTACTGGAAAAAATGGGCGCCACCGTCACCTGGGGCGACGATTTCATCGCCTGTACCCGTGGCGAGCTCAAGGCTATCGATATGGATATGAACCATATCCCGGACGCCGCGATGACCATCGCCACCGCCGCGCTGTTCGCGCAAGGGACCACCACGCTGCGCAATATCTACAACTGGCGGGTCAAGGAGACGGACCGTCTGTTCGCCATGGCGACCGAGTTGCGTAAAGTGGGCGCCGAGGTGGAAGAGGGTGAAGATTATATTCGCATCACCCCGCCGGCGACGCTGAAGTATGCTGAAATCGGCACCTATAACGACCACCGGATGGCGATGTGCTTCTCGCTGGTGGCGCTGTCTGATACGCCGGTGACCATCCTTGATCCGAAGTGTACGGCGAAAACCTTCCCCGACTATTTTGAGCAACTGGCGCGGATCAGTACGCCGGCCTGAATGACGCGAATTTAAGGTAACAACGCCGACCCTCAGGTCGGCGTTTTTTTATCTCTGCTTGTCGGACAGGAAACTAAATGCTAGCCTTGCTTGCTTGTAAATATAGGATTTATAAGCATTTATTATGCTAATCAATGGATGATTGATATGAGAAATACAAAAGTAATGCTGGCTTTGGCCGTTTCCGCCACGTTGTTGGCAGGTTGTAAAAATATGCAGGGGATGGACACCAACGCCCTCGTCAATTCAGGAATGACGGCTTACAAAGCGGCGACGCTTTCTGACTCTGAAGTCAAAACGCTTTCCGACGATGCCTGTAAGCAAATGGATAGTGAAAATAAACTGGCTAGTGCATCAAGTAAGTACACCAAACGTCTGAACAAAATTGCCAAAGCGTTAGGAAATAATATCAACGGCACGCCGGTAACCTATAAGGTTTACATGACATCCGACGTCAACGCCTGGGCAATGGCCAACGGCTGCGTCCGCGTCTATAGCGGCCTGATGGACATGATGACCGATAATGAAGTTGAAGCGGTTCTGGGCCATGAGCTGGGTCACGTTGCGCTCGGACACTCGCGCAAAGCGATGCAAACCGCGTATGCGACTATTGCCGCACGCGATGCAATTTCAGCGACCAGCGAAGCGGCTGCAAGCTTGTCTAAATCTCAGTTGGGCGATATCGCTGAGGGAATGATCAACTCTGCGTTCTCCCGCTCGCAGGAGTCGGATGCTGATGATTTCTCTTACGATCTGCTGAAAAAACGCAACATCAGCACTCAGGGGCTGGTGGGCAGCTTCGACAAACTGGCCAGCCTTGACGCCGGCCACAGTAAATCTCTGTTCGATTCACACCCGCCTTCCGCTGAACGCGCGCAGCATATCCGCGACCGTATCGCTGCAGATAAAAAGTAAAACTCCCTCATCTTCCGGGCTGATGCTCTATCAGCCCGCTATAATTGCTCAATTCTTCCGCATGAGATTTCCAGTTATCTGTAATTTAAAAGCAAGACTCACTTTCCGCCGAAGAGATGCGTATAATGCGCGGCGTTTCGATATTTATGCGCCTTGCTGAAGGAGAAAAAGATGACGGCAACAGTTCCGGTAATCACCATTGATGGGCCTGGCGGTGCGGGTAAAGGTACGTTATGCAAGGCAATGGCGGAAGCGCTGGGCTGGCATCTGTTAGATTCAGGCGCGATCTACCGCGTTCTGGCGCTGGCGTCGCTGCATCATCATGTTGACGTGGAGTCCGAAGAGGCGCTGGTGCCCCTGGCTGCCCATCTTGACGTGCGCTTTATTTCTACTGACGGCAACCTCGAAGTGGTGCTGGAAGGGGAAGATGTCAGCGGCGAAATTCGCACCCAGGAGGTCGCGAACGCCGCCTCGAAAGTGGCGGCTTTCCCTCGCGTTCGCGAAGCGCTGCTGCGCCGCCAGCGCGCCTTTCGTGAACTGCCGGGGCTGATTGCCGACGGGCGCGATATGGGCACGGTGGTTTTCCCGGACGCGCCGGTGAAAATTTTCCTCGATGCCTCGGCCGATGAGCGGGCGCATCGCCGCATGCGGCAGTTGCAGGAAAAGGGCTTTGATGTTAACTTTGAACGTCTTTTGTCCGAGATAAAAGAGCGTGACGATCGTGATAGAAATCGCGCCGTGGCGCCGCTTGTCCCGGCTGCCGATGCATTAGTTCTCGATTCAACCGAACTAAACATTGAGCAAGTGATTGAAAAAGCGCTACAATATGCGCGCGAAAAATTGGCCGTTGCGTAAGCCTTAACCGGTCACGCGCCGAAGCCTCCGAATTATAGCAGTACCCCGCGGCAATGGATGGTCAGCGGGTATGTGAAACAACCCCATCCGGCACGGAGCCAGGTGGACGTTAATATTAACCTGAAGATTAAACATGACTGAATCTTTTGCTCAACTGTTTGAAGAATCCTTAAAAGAAATCGAAACCCGCCCGGGTTCCATCGTTCGTGGTGTTGTTGTTGCTATCGACAAAGACGTAGTACTGGTTGACGCCGGTCTGAAATCTGAGTCCGCCATCCCGGCTGAGCAGTTCAAAAACGCCCAGGGCGAGCTGGAAATCCAGGTTGGTGACGAAGTTGACGTTGCTCTGGATGCAGTAGAAGACGGCTTCGGTGAAACTCTGCTGTCCCGTGAGAAAGCTAAACGTCACGAAGCTTGGATCACGCTGGAAAAAGCTTACGAAGACGCTGAAACTGTTACCGGTGTTATCAACGGCAAAGTTAAAGGTGGCTTCACTGTTGAGCTGAACGGTATTCGTGCGTTCCTGCCGGGTTCCCTGGTAGACGTTCGTCCGGTGCGCGACACGCTGCACCTGGAAGGCAAAGAGCTTGAGTTCAAAGTCATCAAGCTGGACCAGAAGCGTAACAACGTTGTTGTTTCTCGTCGTGCCGTTATCGAATCCGAAAACAGCGCAGAGCGCGATCAGCTGCTGGAAAACCTGCAGGAAGGCATGGAAGTCAAAGGTATCGTTAAGAACCTCACTGACTACGGTGCATTCGTTGATCTGGGCGGCGTTGACGGCCTGCTGCACATCACCGATATGGCCTGGAAACGCGTTAAGCATCCGAGCGAAATCGTAAACGTTGGCGACGAAATCACTGTTAAAGTGCTGAAGTTCGACCGCGAGCGTACCCGTGTATCCCTGGGCCTGAAACAGCTGGGCGAAGATCCGTGGGTAGCTATCGCTAAACGTTATCCGGAAGGTACCAAACTGACCGGTCGCGTGACCAACCTGACCGACTACGGCTGCTTCGTTGAAATCGAAGAAGGCGTTGAAGGCCTGGTTCACGTTTCCGAAATGGATTGGACCAACAAAAACATCCACCCGTCCAAAGTTGTTAACGTTGGCGACGTAGTGGAAGTAATGGTTCTGGATATCGACGAAGAACGTCGTCGTATCTCCCTGGGTCTGAAGCAGTGCAAATCTAACCCATGGCAGCAGTTCGCGGAAACCCACAACAAGGGCGACCGTGTTGAAGGTAAAATCAAGTCTATCACTGACTTCGGTATCTTCATCGGCCTGGACGGCGGCATCGACGGCCTGGTTCACCTGTCTGACATCTCCTGGAACGTTGCAGGCGAAGAAGCAGTTCGTGAATACAAAAAAGGCGACGAAATCGCAGCAGTTGTTCTGCAGGTTGACGCAGAGCGTGAGCGTATCTCCCTGGGCGTTAAACAGCTGGCGGAAGATCCGTTCAACAACTACGTTGCTCTGAACAAGAAAGGCGCTATCGTTGTTGGTAAAGTGACTGCAGTTGACGCTAAAGGCGCAACCGTAGAACTGGCTGACGGCGTAGAAGGTTACCTGCGTGCTTCTGAAGCATCCCGTGACCGCGTTGAAGACGCAACTCTGGTTCTGAGCGTTGGCGACGAAGTTGAAGCGAAATTCACTGGCGTGGATCGTAAGAACCGCGTAGTGAGCCTGTCTGTACGTGCGAAAGACGAAGCGGAAGAAAAAGACGCTATCGCTACCGTGAACAAGCAGGAAGACGCGAACTTCTCCAACAACGCCATGGCTGAAGCGTTCAAAGCAGCGAAAGGCGAGTAATCTTTGTCATTCAGGTAATAACAACCTGAATAGTGACGAGTTTACTTGACAGATTGCAGGATTCGTCCTGTAATCAAGCACAAAGGGCGGCTACGGCCGCCCTTGTTTAAGCTGTTAGCTAATTTTTGCCTTGAAGGAAACCGGAGGAATAATGACCAAGTCAGAATTGATTGAAAGACTTGCCAGCCAGCAATCTCACATTCCGGCGAAAGCGGTGGAAGATGCTGTTAAAGAAATGCTGGAACATATGGCCTCAACGCTTGCTCAAGGTGAGCGCATTGAAATCCGCGGTTTCGGCAGCTTCTCTCTGCACTATCGAGCACCTCGCACCGGACGTAACCCGAAAACTGGTGATAAAGTCGAACTGGAAGGTAAGTACGTTCCGCACTTTAAGCCCGGGAAAGAATTACGTGACCGCGCCAATATTTATGAAGGGTGAGTTGCACGACGTGCAACCTGCCTGACGATAAAAGCACCTTTGGGTGCTTTTTTTGTACCCGCCATTTGCGTTCCGCCTCGCAAAACAAAAGTGCCTGACTGCAAGCGTGACGATTGTCTGGAACGCTGCGCGCGCGCCTGAATACTGCCCCAGGACGCCAGCCTCGCTTTGCGTAACACTGCCCGCTCACAGGGAGGTGTTTATGCGTCTACCATGGCTTGCCGGATGCGCCATCATCGCAATACTGCCGCTACTCTGGCTACCCGCGTTGCCGGGGCCGGGCATTCTGGCGGTCGCCGGCGTACTGGCGATATTGCTGACCCGTCTGCGCGGGACGGTCGTCGCCGTTGTGACGATGACGCTTCTGCTGATGGTCTGGGGAGTTTTAAGCGCGTATCAGGCGCTGTGGCCAACGCAGCACCTCACCGGCGCCGTCCGTCAGGCGGAAGTGATCCTTCACGAGACGGATGGTCAGACCCTGCACCGCGGGCAGATTGTGCGCCTGGCGGGTCGCTTCCTGTTCCCTCCGGTTGGCGTGACTTTATACGGGGAACTTGCACCTGCGCCCGTCTGCGAGGGGCAGCGCTGGATGATGACGCTGCGCCTGCGGCCGGTGCATGGGCAGCTCAATGACGGGGGCTTCGACAGCCAGCGCTATGCGCTGGCTCAGCATCGGCCGCTGAGCGGGGGGATCGTCGCCGCTTCCGCGCTGGATACCCGCTGCAGTCTGCGCGCCCGCTACCTGGCGTCGCTGACCCGGCGATTGCAGACTTATCCCTGGCATCCGGTGATGCTGGGGCTGGGAATGGGGGAGCGGCTGGCGCTGCCGGCGGAGATAAAGGTCCTGATGCAGAACACAGGCACCTCCCACCTGATGGCTATCTCCGGTTTGCATATTGCTCTCGCGGCTTCCCTGATCGTGCTCCTGCTGCGCGGATTACAGTCACTTTTACCGGGGCGCTGGATCGGCTGGCGGCTACCGCTGCTGGCCGGGCTGGCGGGCGCCGTCGGCTATGCCTGGCTGACCGGTATGCAGCCGCCGGCCCTGCGCACTTGCGTAGGGCTTGCGGTCTGCTGTGCTTTACGTTTGTTGGGTCAACGCTGGACGGCATGGCAGGTGTGGCTCTGCTGTTTGGGGGCGATACTGGTTGCCGATCCGTTAGCGGTGTTGTCGCAAAGCCTGTGGCTATCCGCCTTCGCCGTGGCGGGGCTGATATTCTGGTACCAGTGGTTACCGCTGCCTGACAGCCGCTGGCGCTGGCCGTGGAAAGCCCTGTTCGCCCTCGCGCATTTGCAGGCTGGCGTGACGCTGCTGCTGATGCCGCTGCAACTGCTGCTCTTCCACGGCATAAGCCTGACGTCGATGGCCGCCAATTTGTTGGCGGTACCGTTAGTGACCCTGCTGGCGGTGCCGCTCATTCTCGCCGGAATGCTGCTGCATCTCACTGGACCGGAGATGGTGGCGTCGCTGAACTGGCTGGCAGCCGATCGCGTGCTGGCGGTATTGTTCTGGGGGTTACGACGTTTACCGGACGGCTGGCTGACGTTGGATGCCCGCTGGCTCTGGATCAGTAGCCTGCCGTGGCTGCTGGTGATGGGCTGGCGTTTTCAGAGCTGGCGACATTCGCCGGCGCTGTGTCTGAGCGTGCTGTTTTTGCTGACGCGGCCATTCAGCCGGCAACCGCCCGCGGACCAATGGCAGGTGACGATGCTGGATGTCGGGCAGGGGCTGGCGATGGTGATCGAGCGTTACGGCAAGGCGTTATTGTACGATACCGGGCCGGCATGGCCGCAGGGCGACAGCGGTCGACAGGTGATTATCCCGTGGCTGCGCTGGCACCATCTGCAGCTGCAGGGGATTATGCTGAGCCACGAGCATCTTGACCATCGCGGCGGCCTCGAATCGGTGCTGCAGGCATGGCCGCAGGCGTGGGTGCGCAGCCCGCCAGGCTGGTCGGGTCATCTGCCGTGCCATCGCGGCGAGCGCTGGCAGTGGCAGGGACTCACTTTCCAGGCGCTGTGGCCGCTGCCGGGCAGCACGGCAAAGGGAAATAATCACTCCTGCGTGGTGCGGATCGATGACGGTCGCTCCAGCATCCTGCTGACCGGCGATATAGAACGTCAGGCGGAGCAGGCGATGATCAGCCGCTACTGGCAGCATCTGGCGTCTACACTTATTCAGGTTCCCCATCACGGCAGCAACACCTCCTCCAGCGAGCTGCTGATCCGGCGGGTGGATGGCGCGGCCGCGCTGGTTTCCGCTTCGCGCTACAATGCGTGGCGGATGCCCTCGCAGAAGGTCGTTCAGCGTTATCGCCAGCGGGGGTATCGCTGGTTCGCCACGCCGCAGCAGGGGCAGATAACGGTGGTTTTTTCTGCAGAAGGGTGGCAAATCCATAGCTTACGGGATCAAGTTTTACCACGTTGGTATCATCAGTGGTTTGGCGCGCCCGCCGATAACGGGTAGAATATGCGGCTATTTCAACACAAGCTGGTTTATTGAATGCAGAACGATAAAGATCTCTCCACGTGGCAGACCTTCCGCCGACTTTGGCCGATTATTGCACCGTTTAAAGCCGGGCTAATCGTAGCGGCGGTGGCGTTAGTGCTTAACGCGGGCAGTGACACCTTCATGTTATCGCTTCTTAAACCGTTATTGGATGATGGTTTTGGTAAAACGGATCGCTCAGTGCTGCTATGGATGCCGCTGGTGGTTATCGGGCTGATGGTGCTGCGTGGGATCACCAGCTACATCTCGAGCTATTGTATCTCCTGGGTTTCCGGCAAGGTGGTGATGACCATGCGTCGTCGCCTGTTCGGCCACATGATGGGTATGCCGGTGGCATTCTTTGACAAGCAGTCTACCGGGACGCTGCTGTCACGTATCACCTATGATTCCGAGCAGGTCGCTTCCTCTTCTTCCAGCGCGCTGATCACCGTGGTCCGCGAAGGGGCATCGATTATCGGCCTGTTCGTGATGATGTTCTATTACAGCTGGCAGCTGTCGCTGATCCTGATCGTACTGGCGCCTATCGTGTCGGTAGCAATCCGCGTGGTCTCCAAGCGTTTTCGCAATATCAGTAAGAATATGCAGAACACGATGGGGCAGGTCACCACCAGCGCCGAGCAGATGCTGAAAGGGCACAAAGAGGTGCTGATGTTTGGCGGCCAGGAAGTGGAAACTAAACGTTTTGATAAGGTCAGCAATAAAATGCGCTTGCAGGGGATGAAGATGGTTTCCGCCTCGTCTATCTCCGACCCGATCATTCAGCTTATCGCCTCCCTGGCGCTGGCCTTTGTCCTGTATGCCGCCAGCTTCCCGAGCGTGATGGACACCCTGACCGCCGGGACCATTACCGTGGTCTTCTCCTCCATGATTGCGCTGATGCGTCCGCTGAAGTCGCTGACCAACGTCAATGCCCAGTTCCAGCGCGGGATGGCGGCATGCCAGACGCTGTTTGCGATCCTCGATTCCGAGCAGGAAAAAGACGAAGGTACGCGCGTCATTGAGCGGGCGAAAGGCAATCTCAAGTTCGAGAACGTCACCTTTACCTATCCGGGTCGCGAAGTGGCCGCGCTGCGCAATATCAATCTCGATATCCCGGAAGGGAAAACCGTGGCGTTGGTGGGACGCTCCGGGTCGGGTAAATCGACCATCGCCAGCCTGATCACACGCTTCTACGATGTCGACGACGGGCAGATCCTGCTGGATGGCCACGACCTGCGCGAGTACAAGCTGAGCTCGCTGCGCGACCAGGTCGCGCTGGTTTCACAGAACGTGCACCTGTTCAATGATACCGTCGCTAATAACATCGCCTATGCCCGTACCGAAGAGTACAGCCGCGAGCAAATTGAAGAGGCTGCGCGGATGGCCTACGCCATGGACTTCATCAACAAGATGGACAATGGCCTGGATACCATCATCGGCGAAAATGGCGTGATGCTGTCCGGCGGCCAGCGCCAGCGTATTGCTATCGCCCGTGCGCTACTGCGTAACAGCCCGATCCTGATCCTCGATGAAGCCACCTCGGCGCTGGATACCGAGTCCGAGCGTGCGATTCAGGCGGCGCTGGATGAGCTGCAGAAAAACCGCACCTCGCTGGTTATCGCCCACCGTCTGTCAACCATTGAGCAGGCTGATGAGATCGTGGTGGTTGAAGACGGGCGGATCGTGGAGCGCGGAACGCACCACGACCTGCTGGAGCATAAAGGCGTATACGCCCAGCTGCATAAGATGCAATTCGGCGAATGATCGCGCGCATCTGGTCCGGTGAATCGCCGCTGTGGCGCCTGCTGCTGCCGCTCTCCTGGCTGTATGGCCTGGTGAGCGCGGTGATTCGCCTCAGTTATCAGCTGGGGTGGAAAAAAGCCTGGCGCGCGCCGGTGCCGGTGGTGGTGGTCGGTAACCTGACCGCCGGCGGCAATGGTAAAACGCCGGTGGTGATCTGGCTGGTGGAGCAGCTGCAACAGCGCGGCATTCGCGTTGGGGTGGTCTCCCGCGGCTACGGCGGTAAAGCCGAACGCTACCCGCTGGTGTTAACTGACCGGACCAGTACGGCGCAGGCAGGTGATGAACCGGTGCTCATCCATCAGCGCACCGGCGCGCCGGTGGCTGTCTCTCCGCTGCGCAGCGACGCGGTGAAATCGCTGCTCAGCGCGCACGATCTGCAGATTATCGTGACCGACGATGGTTTGCAGCACTATAAGCTGGCGCGGGACCGGGAAATTGTCGTCATCGACGGCGTGCGCCGCTTTGGCAACGGCTGGTGGCTGCCTGCCGGGCCGATGCGTGAGCGGGCGTCGCGCTTGCAAAGCGTTGATGCGGTTATCGTCAACGGCGGCGTGGCGCGTCCGGGAGAGATCCCGATGCAGCTGCGTCCCGGGATGGCGGTCAACCTGCTCACCGGTGAACGTCGCGATGTCTCTACCTTCACTAACGTGGTGGCAATGGCCGGCATCGGCCATCCGCCGCGCTTTTTCGCCACCCTCGAAAGCAGTGGCGTCCAACCGGTCAAAACCGTGGCTCTGGCGGACCATCAGGCGCTGAGCCAGGCCGATGTCGCCGCCCTGGTAACCGCCGGGCAGACGCTGCTGATGACCGAAAAAGACGCCGTGAAATGTCGCGATTTCGCCGCTGCGAACTGGTGGTATTTACCGGTCGACGCCATAATGGCCGATGAACGCGCACAGCGGTTGCTTGCGGACTTAGCGACGTTGGCGCAACGTTAACCGACGCGCCGGCTTTGCTCGCCGCTGTGCTGGAAATCCTGACGGAGAACCTGCATGTCGGTATTGCAACTATCGCTTAATGAGGCGCGCCACCTCCATCTCGCGGCGCAGGGGTTATTAAAAAAGCCCCGGCGTCGCGCTCGCCCAAATGACATCCTTTCCACCGTCCAGCAGATGTCGCTGCTGCAAATCGATACCATCAACGTGGTGGCCCGCAGCCCCTACCTGGTGCTGTTCAGCCGTCTCGGCAGCTATCCGCAGCACTGGCTGGATGAGTCGCTGCGCAACGGCGAGCTGATGGAATACTGGGCGCATGAAGCCTGTTTTCTGCCGCGCAGCGATTTCGCCCTTGTACGCCACCGGATGTTGAACCCCGACAAGATGGGCTGGAAATATCATCGCGCGTGGATGGAGGAGCATGCCGGCAGTATTGCAGAGCTGGTGGCGCATATCGGCCAAAACGGGCCGGTTCGCTCGGCGGATTTTGCCCACCCTCGCAAAGGCGCCAGCGGCTGGTGGGAGTGGAAACCGCATAAGCGCCACCTGGAAGGGCTGTTTACCGCCGGGGAAGTGATGGTGGTGGAGCGGCGCAACTTTCACCGCGTGTATGATTTAACCCGGCGGGTGATGCCGCACTGGGACGACGAGCGCGATGCGCTGTCCCGCGACGCCGCAGAGGCCATCATGCTGCGCAACAGCGCCCGCAGCCTCGGCATCTTTCGTCCCCAGTGGCTGGCGGATTACTATCGTTTACGTCAGCCGGCGCTACCGGGTCTGCTGGCGGCCTGGCAGGAAGAGGGTCTGGTGACCCAGGCCAACGTGGAAGCGCTTGGCGAGATGTGGCTCCATCGCGATGCGCTGGCGCAGCTGGAGTCCGCGCCCGGCGGTAAACTTACCGCCAGCCATAGCGCCGTGCTCTCGCCCTTCGACCCGGTGGTCTGGGATCGGAAACGCGCTGAGCAGCTGTTCAACTTCAGCTATCGCCTGGAGTGCTATACCCCTGCGCCGAAGCGTCAGTATGGCTACTTCGTACTGCCTCTGCTGCACCAGGGAAAACTGGTCGGGCGGATGGACAGTAAAATACATCGCAAAAGCCGGGAACTGGAGATCTTCGCCCTGTGGCTGGAGGATGGGGTGAAGATCACCCGTGGTCTGGAGCAGGGGCTGCGCCGGGCGATCAACGATTTCGCACGCTGGCAATCGGCAGAGCGGATCCTGTGCCGACGCCTGCCGGAAGGGCTGTTTGTCGGCCAGACGCAGGGGTGGGAAATCGATGCCGATTGATCCCGGCGCCGACCTTCCTGTGTTATGCTGCTGAGAAATCTATCCGGTCCATCAGGAGGAAACATGGATCACCGTTTACTTGAAATCATCGCCTGCCCGGTCTGTAACGGTAAGCTGTATTACAGTCAGGATAAGCAAGAACTTATTTGCAAACTTGATAGTCTGGCGTTTCCGCTCCGCGACGGCATCCCTGTGCTGCTGGAGACAGAAGCGCGTCCGCTGGCGGTAGAAGAGAGTCACTCATGAGTTTCGTGGTCATTATTCCTGCGCGTTTCGCCTCCACGCGCCTGCCGGGAAAACCACTGCAGGACATTAACGGCAAGCCGATGATTGTCCATGTGCTGGAGCGCGCCCGCGAATCCGGCGCGGAACGCATTATTGTCGCCACCGATCACGAAGATGTCGCCCGGGCGGTTGAAGCCGCCGGCGGCGAGGTCTGCATGACCCGCGCCGACCATCAGTCCGGCACCGAACGGCTGGCGGAGGTGGTGGAGAAGTGCGCGTTCAGCGATGACACCATCATCGTCAATATCCAGGGCGATGAGCCGATGATCCCCCCGGCTATCGTCCGCCAGGTGGCGGAGAATCTGGCTGCCAGCACCAGCGGAATGGCGACGCTGGCGGTACCGATCCACGATGCGGAAGAGGCGTTTAATCCAAATGCGGTCAAAGTAGTGATGGATGCGCAGGGCTATGCGCTCTATTTCTCCCGCGCCACCATTCCCTGGGATCGCGATCGCTTTGCCCACTCCCGCGACGCCATTGGTGATTCTCTGCTGCGCCACATCGGCATCTATGGCTATCGCGCCGGCTTTATTCGCCGCTACGTCAGCTGGGCGCCAAGCCCGCTGGAGCAGATTGAAATGCTCGAGCAGCTGCGGGTGCTGTGGTATGGCGAGAAGATCCACGTCGCCGTGGCGGCCGAAGTGCCCGGCACCGGCGTCGATACCCCTGAAGATCTGGCGCGCGTCCGCGCTGAACTGCGCTAGTCCTCTGTCCCCTCCTTGCAGGAGGGGATATCCCCTCCAGTTTTATGCTTTTTTTGCCCATTTTTGATCTTATCCGATGACAACCCAGATGCGGGCGCTCATTATGAAATCAGTAGTGTTCATAGGGGTAATCGACAATGGAACAGTTGCGAACCGAACTCAGTCACCTGCTTGGCGAAAAGCTGAGCCGGGTGGAGTGTGTCAGTGAAAAAGCCGCTACGGCGCTGTGGTCCCTGTATGACGCGCAGGGAAATCCGATGCCGCTGCTGGCGCGAAGTTTCACCACGCCCGGGGTGGCGCGGCAGCTGGCCTGGAAGATCTCAACTCTGGCGCGCAGCGGTACGGTGCGCATGCCGGTGGTCTACGGCGTGATGACGCACGAAGAGCATCCTGGGCCGGACGTGCTGCTGCTTGAGCGCCTGCGCGGCGTCCCGGTGGAGGCGCCCACCCGCACCCCGGCGCGCTGGGAGCAGCTGCAGGAGCAGATCGTCGAGGCGCTGCTGGCCTGGCATCGTCAGGACAGCGGCGGCTGCGTGGGAATGGTCGATAATACCCAGGATAATCTGTGGCCGAACTGGTACCGGCAACGGGTGGCGATGTTGTGGAGCACCCTGAACCTGTATCAGGACACCGGCCTGACCATGCAGGATAAGCGGGTTTTGTTCCGCTCTCGCGAGTGTCTGCCGGAGCTGTTCCGCGACTTCAATGATAATGCCGTGCTGGTGCACGGCAATTTCACCCTGCGCAGCATGCTGAAAGATCCGCGCAGCGACCAGCTGCTGGCGATGGTCGGCCCGGGGATGATGCTGTGGGCGCCGCGGGAGTACGAACTGTTCCGTCTCGCGGAGGGGGGCCAGGCCGAGCAGCTGCTATGGCGCTACCTGCAGCAGGCGCCGGTTTCCGAGGCCTTTGTCTGGCGGCGCTGGCTTTATCTGCTGTGGGATGAGGTGGATAGTCTGGTCAATACCGGGCGCTTTGACCGCGCCCGTTTCGACCTCGCCGCAAAATCACTCCTGCCCTGGCTCGCCTGAGCTGCCTTTCAGCCATTGCCAAACGCGACCGAGCGTTTCATAGCCGACCCGGTCGCTGTGCATCAGCCACACCGGAGAAGGAATGACCCGCTCCCACGGATTGAGCGGTGACGTGATCGCCATCTGATTAGCCGGTGCGGGCAGCGGGTCCAGACCGGCATGGCGAAAGAAGATCATCGCCCGCGGAAGGTGTGACGCCGAGGTGACCAGCAGGAAGGGGGCGTCGCCGATGGCGCCCTTCACCGCCAGCGCTTCCTCTTCCGTATCTTTCGGCTTATCGAGCACGATGATATCGCTGCGCGGTACGCCGAGGCTCTCCGCCACTCTCGCCCCGGCCTCCGCCGTGCTGACGGGGTTGGTTTTTGCCGCCGCGCCGGTAAAGATCATTTTCGATCCCGGATTCTCCTGCCACAGGCGAATGCCCTCCGTCAGGCGCGGCAGGCTGTTGCTGATAAGGTTAGAGCTTGGCGCCCACTCCGGGTTCCAGGTATAGCCGCCGCCCAGCACCACCACGTAGCTCACCGGCTGCTCGCCGCGCCAGGTGGGATAGCGATCTTCTATCGGCTTAAGCAGGCTGTCTGCCACGGGCTGCAGGCTCAGCAGCGCCAGCAGCAGCCAGCCGAGGCTCACGCACAGCTTCCCGGTACGTTGAAAGCGGCTGAACCATAACAGGGCGATCCCGATACCGATCAGCAACAGCAGGGCAGGAAGCGGCAGCAGCAGACCGCCGACGATCTTTTTTAGCGTGAAAAGCATGCCAGATGGTTCCTTTTTTAACCATATAACCAAAGTTATGTTCGGATCTTATAACAGATCGCTTCATTCTCGGCGCGGGTATGACAAAATAGCGGTTTTGTGTTGGCTTGTGGAGTCGCCCGTGCAGGATCGCAATTTCGATGACATTGCTGAAAAGTTTTCGCGCAATATTTACGGCACCACAAAAGGCCAGCTGCGCCAGGCGATCCTCTGGCAGGATCTGGAGCCGCTGCTGGCGCAGCTGGGGCCGGGACCGCTGAGGGTACTGGATGCCGGCGGCGGCGAAGGGCAAACGGCCATTAAAGTGGCGCAACTGGGCCATCACGTGACGCTGTGCGATCTCTCCGCTGAAATGGTGGCCCGCGCCCGCCAGGCTGCTGTCGATAAAGGTGTGATCGACAACATGCATTTTGTACAATGCGCGGCTCAGGATATTGCGCAGCACTTGGAAAGCCCGGTCGATCTGGTACTGTTTCATGCGGTGCTGGAGTGGGTGGCGGAGCCCCAGGCGGTGCTGCGTACCCTGTGGTCGACGCTGCGTCCTGGCGGCGGCTTGTCGTTGATGTTCTACAATGCTAACGGCCTGCTGATGCACAATATGGTTGCCGGTAATTTCGATTACGTACAACTGGGCATGCCAAAAAAGAAAAAACGCACGCTGTCGCCGGATTATCCGCGTGAGCCGCAGCAGGTTTATCACTGGCTGGAAGAGATTGGCTGGCAAATTGTCAGCAAAACCGGCGTGCGGGTGTTTCATGATTATCTGCGTGAAAAACGCCAACAGCATGACAGCTATGCGGCGCTGCTGGAGCTGGAGACGCGCTACTGTCGTCAGGAGCCGTACCTCAGCCTGGGTCGTTATATTCATGTCACCGCGCTTAAGAGCCAGGCTCATAGCCGCAGATGCAAGGATAAAGTATGAGTGAATTTTCCCAGACAGTCCCCGAACTGGTTGCCTGGGCCAGGAAAAATGATTTTTCTATCTCGCTGCCGGTCGACAGGCTCTCTTTCCTGCTGGCGATCGCCACCCTGAATGGCGAACGGCTGGAAGGAGAAATGAGCGAGGGAGAACTGGTGGATGCGTTCCGCCACGTGAGTGATGCGTTTGAGCAGACCAGCGAAACCATCAGCCAGCGCGCCAATAACGCCATCAACGATTTGGTGCGCCAGCGTCTGCTGAACCGCTTTACCAGCGAAATTACCGAAGGCAATGCAATCTATCGTCTGACGCCGTTGGGGATCGGGATCACCGATTATTATATCCGGCAGCGCGAATTTTCGACGCTGCGTCTCTCGATGCAGTTGTCGATCGTCGCCGGAGAGCTGAAGCGCGCGGCGGACGCGGCAGAAGAGGGCGGCGATGAGTTTCACTGGCATCGCAACGTTTTTGCCCCGCTGAAGTATTCGGTGGCGGAAATTTTCGACAGCATCGACCTGACGCAGCGCATCATGGATGAGCAGCAGCAGCTGGTGAAAGACGATATCGCGCAGCTGTTGAACAAAGACTGGCGCGCGGCGATTTCCAGCTGTGAACTGTTGCTGTCGGAAACTTCCGGCACCCTGCGTGAACTGCAGGATACGCTGGATGCGGCGGGGGATAAGCTGCAGGCGAATCTGCTGCGCATTCAGGATTCGACCATGGCGCGCGACGATCTCCATTTTGTCGACCGGCTGGTGTTCGATCTGCAAAGCAAGCTCGACCGCATCGTCAGCTGGGGCCAGCAGGCGATTGACCTGTGGATCGGCTATGACCGCCACGTGCACAAGTTTATCCGTACCGCTATCGATATGGATAAGAACCGCGTCTTCGCACAGCGTCTGCGCCAGTCGGTACAGACCTATTTTGATGAGCCGTGGGCGCTGACTTACGCCAACGCCGACCGTCTGCTGGATATGCGCGACGAGGAGATGGCCCTGCGCGATGAAGAGGTCACCGGCGAGCTGCCTGCGGACCTTGAATTTGAAGAGTTTAACGAAATTCGCGAGCAGCTGGCGGCGCTGATCGAAGCGCAGCTGGCGGTCTATAAAGAGAAAGGAATACCGCTGGATCTCGGCCTGGTGGCGCGGGAGTTCCTGGCGCAATATCCGCGCGGGCGTCACTTTGACGTGGCGCGGATCGTCGTGGATCAGGCGGTACAGCTGGGCGTCGCCCAGGCAGATTTCACCGGACTGCCAGCCAAATGGCAGCCGATTAATGATTACGGAGCCAAGGTACAGGCGCATGTCATTGACAAATATTGAACAAGTGATGCCGGTTAAGCTGGCGCAGGCGTTGGCCAATCCGTTATTTCCGGCGCTGGACAGCGCCCTGCGCGCGGGCCGACATATCGGCCTCGACGAGCTGGATAATCACGCATTTTTGATGGATTTCCAGGATTATCTGGAAGAGTTTTATGCTCGCTATAACGTCGAGCTGATCCGCGCGCCGGAGGGCTTCTTCTACCTTCGCCCGCGTTCCACAACCCTGATTTCACGCTCGGTGCTGTCCGAACTGGATATGATGGTGGGCAAAATTCTTTGCTATCTCTATCTCAGCCCGGAGCGCCTGGCAAATGAAGGGATTTTCACCCAGCAGGAGCTGTATGACGAGCTGCTGACCCTGGCGGATGAATCCAGGCTGCTGAAGCTGGTCAACAACCGTTCCACCGGTTCGGATCTGGACCGCCAGAAGCTGCAGGAAAAAATGCGCGCGTCGCTTAACCGCCTGCGCCGTCTGGGGATGGTGTGGTTTATGGGCCATGACAGCAGCAAGTTCCGTATTACCGAATCGGTATTCCGCTTTGGCGCCGATGTGCGCGCCGGCGACGACCCACGCGAGGCGCAGCGCCGCCTGATCCGCGACGGGGAAGCGATGGCCCTGGAAAATCACCTGCAGCTCAATGATGAGAATGAAGAGAACCAGCCGGATAGCGGGGAGGAAGAGTAATGATTGAACGCGGTAAGTTTCGCTCGCTGACGCTGGTTAACTGGAACGGTTTCTTTGCCCGGACCTTTGATCTTGATGAACTGGTCACCACCCTCTCCGGGGGGAACGGCGCCGGTAAGTCGACGACCATGGCGGCCTTCGTCACGGCGCTGATCCCCGATTTAACCCTGCTGCACTTCCGTAACACCACCGAAGCGGGGGCCACCAGCGGCTCACGCGATAAAGGCCTGCACGGGAAGCTGCGCGCCGGGGTCTGTTACTCCGTGCTCGACGTCATCAACTCCCGCCATCAGCGCGTGGTGGTCGGCGTGCGTCTGCAGCAGGTTGCCGGGCGCGATCGCAAAGTCGATATCAAGCCTTTCGCCATTCAGGGGCTGCCCACCGCTATCCTGCCGACCCAGCTGTTAACCGAAACGCTGAACGATCGCCAGGCGCGCGTGGTCAGTCTCAATGAGCTGAAAGACAAGCTCGAGGCGATGGAAGGGGTCCAGTTTAAGCAGTTCAACTCGATCACCGAGTATCACTCGCTGATGTTCGACCTGGGCGTGGTGGCGCGTCGTCTGCGTTCCGCCTCCGATCGAAGTAAATACTATCGCCTGATCGAGGCCTCGCTGTACGGCGGGATCTCCAGCACCATTACCCGCTCGCTGCGCGACTACCTGTTGCCGGAAAACAGCGGCGTGCGTAAGGCATTCCAGGATATGGAAGCGGCGCTGCGGGAAAACCGCATGACCCTCGAGGCGATCCGCGTCACCCAGTCCGATCGCGATCTGTTCAAACACCTGATCAGCGAAGCCACCAACTACGTGGCGGCGGACTATATGCGTCACGCCAACGAGCGGCGCATTCATCTTGATAAGGCGCTGGAGTATCGTCGCGATCTCTTTACCTCGCGTTCGCAGCTGGCGGCAGAGCAGTATAAGCACGTCGACATGGCGCGCGAGCTGCAGGAGCATAACGGCGCAGAAGGCGATCTGGAAGCGGATTACCAGGCCGCCAGCGACCACCTGAACCTGGTGCAGACCGCACTGCGTCAGCAGGAAAAAATCGAGCGCTACGAAGCGGATCTCGACGAGCTGCAGATCCGTCTGGAAGAGCAGAACGAAGTGGTGGCGGAAGCCATCGATCGCCAGGAAGAGAACGAAGCCCGCGCCGAGGCCGCCGAGCTGGAAGTGGATGAGCTGAAAAACCAGCTCGCCGACTATCAGCAGGCGCTCGACGTGCAGCAGACCCGCGCCATTCAGTATAACCAGGCGCTGCAGGCGCTGGAGCGCGCGAAGGCGCTGTGTCATCTGCCGGATCTGACGCCGGAGAGCGCCGACGAGTGGCTGGAAACCTTCCAGGCGAAAGAGCAGGAAGCGACGGAGAAAATGCTGTCGCTGGAACAGAAAATGAGCGTGGCGCAAACCGCGCACAGCCAGTTTGAACAGGCCTACCAGCTAGTGGCGGCGATTAACGGCCCGCTGGCGCGCAATGAAGCCTGGGACGTGGCGCGCGAATTGCTGCGCGACGGCGTGAACCAGCGTCACCAGGCCGAGCAGGCGCAGGGGCTGCGTAGCCGCCTCAACGAGCTGGAGCAGCGCCTGCGCGAGCAGCAGGACGCCGAGCGCCAGCTGGCTGAGTTCTGCAAACGGCAGGGCAAACGCTACGATATCGACGATCTGGAAACGCTGCATCAGGAGCTGGAAGCGCGCATCGCTTCGCTGGCCGACAGCGTTTCTAACGCGCAGGAACAGCGCATGACCCTGCGCCAGGAACTGGAGCAGCTGCAGTCGCGCACTCAGACGCTGATGCGCCGGGCGCCGGTCTGGCTGGCGGCGCAGAACAGCCTTAACCAGCTGTGCGAGCAGAGCGGTGAGCAGTTTGAGTCCGGCCAGGAGGTTACCGAATACCTGCAGCAGCTGCTGGAGCGCGAGCGCGAAGCTATCGTTGAACGTGACGAGGTCGGCGCCCGCAAGCGCGCCATCGACGAAGAAATTGAGCGTCTCAGCCAGCCGGGCGGTTCGGAAGATCCGCGCCTCAACGCGCTGGCGGAACGGTTCGGCGGCGTTCTGCTGTCCGAGATCTACGATGATGTCAGCCTTGACGATGCGCCGTACTTCTCCGCGCTGTACGGTCCGTCGCGCCATGCCATCGTGGTGCCGGATCTGTCGCAGGTTGCCGAGCAGCTTGAAGGACTGGAAGATTGTCCGGAAGATCTCTATCTGATCGAAGGCGATCCGCAGTCCTTTGACGATAGCGTATTTAGCGTGGATGAGCTGGAAAAAGCGGTGGTGGTGAAGATCGCCGACCGCCAGTGGCGTTATTCGCGCTTCCCGTCGCTGCCGCTGTTTGGCCGCGCCGCGCGTGAAAACCGCATTGAAACCCTGCATGCCGAGCGTGAATCGCTGTCCGAGCGTTTTGCGACCCTGTCGTTTGACGTGCAGAAAACTCAGCGTCTGCATCAGGCCTTTAGCCGCTTCATTGGCAGCCATCTGGCGGTGGCCTTCGAGGACGACCCGGAAGAAGAGATCCGCAAACTCAACAGCCGCCGCGGCGAGCTGGAGCGCGCGCTGAGCGCCCATGAAAGCGATAACCAACAGAACCGCGTGCAGTATGAGCAGGCGAAAGAGGGCGTGTCGGCGCTCAACCGCCTGCTGCCGCGCCTGAATCTGCTGGCGGATGATACGCTGGCCGACCGCGTGGACGAGATCCAGGAACGTCTGGACGAAGCGCAGGAGGCCGCGCGCTTTATTCAGCAGCACGGCAACCAGCTGGCGAAGCTGGAGCCGATTGTTTCGGTGCTGCAGAGCGATCCGGAGCAGTTTGAGCAGCTGAAAGAAGATTACGCCTATGCGCAGCAGACCCAGCGCGATGCGCGCCAGCAGGCTTTTGCCCTGGCGGAAGTCGTCCAGCGCCGGGCCCACTTCAGCTACTCCGATTCGGCGGAAATGCTCAGCGGCAACAGCGATCTCAACGAGAAACTGCGCCAGCGCCTGGAGCAGGCGGAAACCGAACGCAGCCGCGCGCGCGACGCGATGCGTGCCCATGCGGCGCAGCTTAGCCAGTACAATCAGGTGCTGGCCTCGCTGAAGAGCTCGTATGACACCAAGAAAGAGCTGCTCAACGATCTGTATAAAGAGCTGCAGGACATTGGCGTGCGCGCCGATGCCGGCGCGGAAGAGCGTGCCCGTGCGCGTCGCGATGAGCTGCACATGCAGCTGAGCAATAACCGCTCCCGTCGCAATCAGCTGGAGAAAGCGCTGACCTTCTGCGAAGCGGAAATGGACAACCTGACCCGCAAACTGCGCAAGCTGGAGCGCGATTACTGCGAAATGCGCGAGCAGGTGGTGTCCGCCAAGGCGGGCTGGTGCGCGGTGATGCGCCTGGTGAAAGACAACGGCGTCGAGCGTCGTCTGCACCGCCGCGAGCTGGCCTATCTCTCCGCCGACGAGCTGCGCTCCATGTCGGATAAGGCGCTCGGTGCGCTGCGTCTGGCGGTCGCCGATAACGAACATCTGCGCGACGTGCTGCGTATCTCGGAAGATCCGAAGCGCCCGGAGCGCAAAATTCAGTTCTTCGTTGCCGTCTACCAGCATCTGCGCGAGCGTATCCGCCAGGATATTATCCGCACCGATGATCCGGTGGAAGCGATCGAGCAGATGGAGATTGAGCTCAGCCGCCTGACCGAAGAGCTGACAAACCGCGAACAGAAGCTGGCCATCAGCTCCCGCAGCGTGGCCAACATCATTCGCAAAACCATTCAGCGCGAGCAGAACCGTATCCGAATGCTCAACCAGGGATTGCAGAGCGTCTCCTTCGGCCAGGTCAACAGCGTGCGTCTGAACGTCAACGTGCGCGAGACCCACTCGACGCTGCTTGATGTGCTCTCCGAGCAGCATGAACAGCATCAGGATCTGTTCAACAGCAACCGCCTGACCTTCTCGGAAGCGCTGGCCAAGCTCTATCAGCGCCTGAATCCGCAGATCGACATGGGGCAGCGCACGCCGCAAACCATCGGCGAAGAGCTGCTCGACTACCGCAACTATCTGGAGATGGAAGTGGAAGTTAACCGCGGCTCCGACGGCTGGCTGCGCGCGGAGTCCGGCGCGCTGTCCACCGGGGAAGCGATCGGTACCGGGATGTCGATTCTGGTGATGGTCGTCCAGAGCTGGGAAGATGAATCCCGCCGCCTGCGCGGCAAGGATATCTCGCCTTGCCGTCTGCTGTTCCTCGATGAAGCGGCGCGTCTCGACGCCCGCTCCATCGCCACGCTGTTCGAGCTGTGCGAACGTCTGGAGATGCAGCTGATTATCGCGGCGCCGGAGAACATCAGTCCGGAGAAAGGCACCACCTATAAACTGGTGCGTAAGGTGTTCAATAATCACGAACACGTCCACGTGGTGGGGCTGCGCGGGTTTGCCGCGCCGCTGCCGGAAGCGCTGCCGGGAACAGCCGACGCCTCCTGAGGCTGCGGCTACATTCTGGCGGCTAAGCGGTGAAGAGGGCAACGTTACGTTGCCCTTTTTTTCTATCCAGCCCGGTATGCGAGGGTGGTATAATCTTTAAACTTCTTTACATTAGGTAAGGCAAAAGCCTTTTCGTCTTTATATACTGAAAAAAGAGCCCCAATTTTGTGGGCAGCAATGTGTGACAACAGGGGGCAAGGGATGTTGCTAAAGAAACGGTATGGTCGTCCATTGTCAGCGCTCAGCCTGAGCCTGGCACTGGCATTTGCTCCGCTGTTCAATGTCCAGGCCGAAGAGCCTGAAGTCGTACCCGGCGACAGTTCTGCGGCGCCCGCCGAGGTTTCCGCTGCGCTGGCGCAAAGCGATGGGCAATCGCCGGCGGTCGCGAAGCTGGCCGGTGAGCAGCCGCTGTCGATGGAGGCGGCGGCAAACAGCCGCGCCCAGATCGAGGCGCTGTTGCCGGCAGGGTACAAACCCGTCTTTATGAATCCGCTGGTGTCGCTGTACGCCGCCAGGGATATGAAACCGATGTGGGAAAACCGCGAGGCAGTGCAGGAGTTCCAGCAGCAGCTGGCGGAGATCGCCATCGCCGGTTTTCAGCCGCAGTTTACCACCTGGGTCAGCCTGCTGACCGATCCCGCCGTCAGCGGCATGGCGCGCGATGTGGTGCTGTCGGACGCCATGATGGGCTATCTGCACTTTATCAGCGGCATCCCCACCCAGGGGACCCGCTGGTTGTACAGTTCAACGCCGTACAAGATGGCGACCCCGCCGCTGTCGGTGATTAACCAGTGGCAGCTGGCGCTGGACAATGGCTCCCTGCCGGCGTTTATCACCGGCCTGGCGCCGCATCATCCGCAGTATGAAGCCATGCATCAGTCGCTGCTGGCGCTGGTGGCTGATTCTCGCCCATGGCCGCAGATGACCGGCAGCGGCTCGCTGCGCCCCGGCGAATGGAGCAATGATATCGGCGCCCTGCGCGAGATCCTCCAGCGTACCGGAATGCTGGACGATACCGCCAATATCGTTCTGCCCGGCGATGTGGTGAGCCCGTCGGCGAAGAAAAAGAGCAAACCTGCGGCGCGCGGCGTTTACGATCGCCAGCTGGTGGAGGGGGTTAAGCGCTTCCAGGCGATGCAGGGGCTGGGGGCGGATGGCGTCATCGGCCAGTCGACTCGCGACTGGCTCAACGTCTCTTCCGCGCAGCGCGCAGGGGTGCTGGCCCTGAACATTCAGCGTTTACGCTTACTGCCGGGCAAACTGTCCACCGGCATTATGGTCAATATTCCGGCGTTCTCGCTGGTCTATTACCAGGACGGCAGCCAGGTGCTGGCCTCGCGGGTAATTGTGGGGCGTCCGGATCGCAAAACGCCAATGATGAGCAGCGCGCTGAATAACGTGGTGGTCAATCCGCCATGGAACGTGCCGCCAACCCTGGCGCGCAAAGATATCCTGCCGAAGGTGCGTAACAATCCGGGCTATCTTGAGCAGCATGGCTACACCGTCATGCGCGGCTGGAACAGTAAAGAGACCATCGATCCTTATCGGGTCGACTGGTCGACCATCACCGAGAACAACTTACCGTTCCGTTTTCAGCAGGCGCCCGGAGCGCGTAACTCGCTCGGACGCTACAAATTCAATATGCCGAGCTCCGATGCCATCTACCTGCACGATACGCCGAACCATAACCTGTTCCAGAAGGATGTTCGTGCGCTCAGTTCCGGCTGTGTGAGGGTGAATAAGGCTTCGGAGCTGGCCAATATGCTGCTGCAGGATGCGGGCTGGAACGACACGCGTATTTCCGATGCCCTGAAGCAAGGGGACACGCGCTATGTCAATATTCGGCAAAATATACCGGTGAATTTATATTACTTAACGGCGTTTGTGGACGCTGATGGACGTACACAATATCGAACAGATATTTACAATTACGATATCACCGCGCGATCCAGCGCACAAATTCTGACGAAAGCTGAGCAATTAATCAGGTAAATGAAGTAGTTCAATGGATTTTGTTGTCCTAGCACTGGGTAAAAAAGGGCGCTGCTCCTCTGCAGCGCCCGATTTTCCTGGGGTGAGGCTGCCTTGACGTTGGCAATAATGCCCGGTAAGGTGCCTTTCGTGCGCCAGAAGTGCATATACATATCATTCCGCTCAATGCGTGACGCAGTCAGCGCGAACGCTCTCTTTTGCCGGGCAGCATCACGGCTGTGGCGAGCGATGGCGTGCTGAGGTTCAGCATCGCGCAAGGCGGAAAAAGTATATAACGATTCATTGACTGTAGACCTGATTATCATGGACAAATTTGACGCTAATCGCCGCAGATTGCTGGCGTTGGGTGGTGCTGCGCTGGGTGCTGCCGCCATTCTCCCTGCGCCGGCATTTGCCACCCTCTCGACCCCCCGTCCGCGTATTTTGACGCTGAATAACCTGCATACTGGTGAATCACTCAAGGCGGAGTTTTTCGATGGCAGAGGCTATATTCAGGATGAATTAGCAAGACTTAACCATTTTTTCCGTGATTACCGCGCGAATAAAATTAAGTCCATCGATCCAAATCTGTTCGATCATCTTTATCGGTTGCAGGGACTACTTGGCACCAACAAACCTGTCCAGCTTATCTCTGGCTATCGTTCCCTCGATACCAATGATGAGCTTCGCGCACGAAGCCGTGGTGTAGCAAAACACAGCTATCACACCAAGGGGCAGGCAATGGATTTCCATATTGAAGGTATTTCGTTAAGCAATATTCGCAAAGCGGCGTTATCTATGCGCGCAGGTGGTGTAGGATACTACCCACGTAGTAACTTTGTGCATATTGATACCGGTCCCGTAAGGCACTGGTAACGAAAGGAGCGTCATGAACTATCGTATTATTCCGGTTACCGCGTTCGCGCAGAACTGTTCTCTTATCTGGTGCGAACAAACCCGGCTGGCGGCGCTGGTCGATCCTGGCGGCGATGCTGAACGTATCAAAGCGGTGGTGGCGGAGGCTGGCGTCACGCTGATGCAGATCCTGCTGACGCATGGCCATCTCGATCACGTCGGCGCCGCTGCGGAACTGGCGCAGCACTATGGCGTACCGGTTATTGGTCCGGAAAAAGAAGATGAGTTCTGGCTGGAAGGATTACCGGCGCAAAGCCGGATGTTCGGCCTGGAGGATTGCCAGCCGCTGCGTCCGGATCGCTGGCTCAATGAAGGCGATGTGGTTAATGTGGGGAATGTGGCGCTGCGGGTATTGCACTGCCCGGGCCATACGCCGGGTCACGTGGTCTTCTTTGATGACGCTTCCCGCCTGCTCATTTCCGGAGATGTGATTTTCAAAGGCGGGGTGGGGCGCAGTGATTTTCCACGCGGCGACCATGGACAGCTGATCGCGGCCATTAAGGATAAGCTGTTGCCGCTGGGCGATGACGTGACCTTTATTCCCGGCCATGGTCCGCTGTCGACGCTGGGTGAGGAACGCCGCAACAACCCGTTCCTGCAGGATGAGATGCCGGTCTGGTAACCGACCTGACGCGAACGTAAAAAAGGCCGCATTCGCGGCCTTTTTCTTTATAGCGAATAATATCGCTTACAGCACGGCGACGATGGCTTCACACAGCGGCGCCATGTTGTCAGGCGTCATGCCGGCCACGTTGATACGGCCGGACGCGACCGCATAGATGGCGAACTCTTCACGCAGACGCAGCACTTGCTCTTTAGTCAGGCCGCTGAACGAGAACATACCGTTCTGCTTGCTGATAAAGCTGAAGTCGCGGCTCGCGCCTTTCTCCTGCAGGGTGTTGACGAACAGCAGGCGCATACGCTGGATGCGCTGGCGCATATCGGTCAGCTCCTGCTCCCAGATTGCCCGCAGCGCATCGTTGCTCAGGATGGTCGCGACCACGGACGCGCCGTGCGCTGGCGGGTTGGAGTAGTTAGCGCGGATCACCGACTTCATCTGGCTGAACGCGCGGTCTACGGTCTCCTGATCGGCGGCGACCAGGGTGCAGGCGCCGACGCGCTCGTTGTACAGGCCAAAGTTTTTCGAGTAGGAGCTGGCGACCAGCAGCTCTTTATGCAGAGCAGCAAAGGCGCGCAACCCTTCAGCATCTTCTTCCAGACCGCGGGCGAAGCCCTGGTAGGCGAAATCAAACAGCGGCAGCCAGCCTTTCTCGACCGACAGCTGCGCCAGCGTCTGCCACTGATCGAGCGTCGGATCGATACCGGTCGGGTTGTGGCAGCAGCCGTGGAACAGTACCACGTCGCCTGCCTGGGCTTCGTTCAGGCTGGCCAGCAGACCATCAAAGTCCAGCGCGTGGTTAGCCGCATCGTAGTAGGCATATTCACGTACTTCCAGCCCGGCGGAGGTAAACACACTCTTATGGTTTGGCCAGCTTGGATTGCTTACCCACACGCGTTTCACGTCGGTGTTTTTGGCGAGGAAGTCTGCGGCGACGCGCAGCGCACCGGTACCGCCCGGGGTCTGCGCGGTGCGGGCGCGTTTATCGGTGATAATCGCATTGCCTTTACCGAACAGCAGCTCCTGGGTGCAGCGACCAAATTCAGGAATACCATCAATGCCCAGATAGTTTTTAGTCGTTTCATTTTCCAGCAGGTACTGCTCTGCTTTTTTGACGCTGGTCAGAACGGGTGTTTTACCGGTTTCATCCTTGTAAACACCAATTCCGAGGTTAATCTTTTCAGGGCGGTCATCGGCACGAAACAGATCGGCCAGACCTAAAATCGGGTCGGCTGGGGCGGCGGTAATGTTCTCAAACATGACGAGGTTCCATTGTGATTACTGAAGGGAAATCCGCTATCAGGTTAACGGGAGAACAACGAATTGCCAACCGTTTGCGATAAAAAGCGCGAAGGTTTTCGAAAGATACGATCTTTGCCTCAGTAATAGAGAAAAGCAGGACCGAAGTCCTGCTCTGAAGGCATATCACGAAGGGGTGTACTGCAGATTAGAACTGGTAAACGATACCCACGGCCGCCTGGTCGTCGGTCGCTACGCCAGCTGCTTTGGTGTAATCGTTGTCGCTCAGCTGGTTGAATTTATACGCAGCGTAGACGTTCATGTTCTTGTTGAAGTAGTACCAGGTTCCCACTTCAATGTATTTAACCAGATCCGCATCGCCGCCTTCGAAATCAGTACCTGGACGTGCCTGCAGATTTTTACCTTTGGTCTGCACGTAGCCGATGGACGGACGCAGGCCGAAGTCGAACTGATACTGTACAACCGCTTCAAAGTTTTGAGTTTTACCTGCAAAATACTTTTTAGCGGTGGCAGGTGCATCAGACGGGTTGCTCTCAGGAGTCATATTGTAGGTCTGGGAGTACATGACGGCTGCATAGACGTTGTTGGCGTCATACTTAGCAGAGGTCGCCCAGGCTTCGGCTTTGTCGCCATTACCGTCAGCTTTCTGCGCGCTGCTGCGGTTGGAATTAGCGTAACCTGCGGAGAGCGCGATACCGTTGTCGAACGCGTAGGTCGCCGCGGTGCTGAAGCCGTCGCCATTCTGCTTACTGATAGAACGGTCGTGGTCGTTTTTACCCTGGTACTGCAGCGCGAAGCTCAGGCCGTCAACCAGACCGAAGAAGTCAGAGTTACGGTAGGTTGCCACGCCGTTGGTACGGCCGGTCATGTAGTTGTCGGTGTAGTTCCAACCGTCGCCACCCCATTCAACCAGCATATCGGTTGCTGCTTCGACGTCGTAGATCGCGCCGTAGTTACGGCCGTAGTCGAATGAACCATACTCGCCCGCTTTCAGACCTGCGAACGCCAGACGGGTTTTCGTCGGCTGGGAACCTTCAACATTGGAGGCGTCCATGTTGTATTCCCACTGACCGTAGCCGGTCAGCTGATCGTTGATCTGGGTTTCGCCTTTCAGGCCGATACGGGCGTAGGTGGTATCGTCGCTGCTGGTCTTGCCATTGGTGGTCCAGACGTGCTCGCCGACCATTTTTCCGTAGAAGTCCAGTTTGTTGCCGTTTTTGTTATAGATTTCTGCAGCGTTAGCTGCACCGGCTACCAGCAGGGCAGGGATCACCACTGCCAGAATATTGCGCTTCATCATTATTTATTACCCTCATTAATATTTTTTATATGAACACGTGCCACTGCCGTCAATAAGTTCTGTCAATAAAAACTTACAGAACCATTGATGAGAGTTTGGTGTCTGAAGGCATCTTTCCATCCGCGACAACGTTTCGCTAGCCGGAAAATGCTACTAATATCTCATATGAGTAACAAAAAGAAAAAACATGTAACTAAATATGTATTTATGGGAACTTTGTGAACTTAATCAAAATTCCGTTCCACATGGTGAGGTAAATCGCCTTCCCATATCTATCTATATGAATTATTTATGATTAATTTGGATAAGCGTAAATTTGCTCATTTTGTGTGTTGAATTAGCCTTCTTTTTATTCAGCCTTTGTCTTGGCAAGACGTGCGGCGCGTGGTTAAAAAATGAGCAAATTTATCAGGGGTTTTGCTCTGTTATGAACATAAAGTGCGATCTGCATCACCCGGATGCACCGAAACAGTGCGTAACATAAATGTGAATCCGAGGCCTTGATGTTTAAGTTTGTTGAATTTTGATAACAGTAATTGACATAAAAAAAGGCCAGCTTGCGCTGGCCTTTCAGGTTTATGTCAGAAAAATTTAGAATGTCGCGTTGCGCGGGGTCCGCGGGAACGGGATGACATCGCGGACGTTCTGCACGCCGGTCACGTAGGCGATCAGACGCTCGAAGCCCAGGCCAAAGCCGGAGTGTGGAACGGTGCCGTAGCGGCGCAGGTCGCGATACCACCAGTAGTCTTCTTTATTCAGACCCATCTCGGCCATACGCGCGTCGAGCACGTCGAGGCGCTCTTCACGTTGGGAACCGCCGATGATCTCGCCAATACCCGGCGCCAGGACGTCCATTGCCGCGACGGTTTTACCGTCTTCGTTAAGGCGCATGTAGAAGGCTTTAATATCTTTCGGATAGTTTTTCACTACCACCGGCGCTTTGAAGTGTTCTTCAGCCAGGTAACGTTCGTGCTCGGAGGAGAGATCCACGCCCCAGTACACCGGGTTCTCGAACTGCTTGCCGCAGTTTTCCAGAATAGTGACGGCGTCGGTATAATCCACCTGCGCAAAATCAGCGGTGATAAAGCGCTGCAGACGGTCGATAGCGTCTTTATCAACGCGCTCGGCGAAGAACTGCATGTCGTCCGCGCGCTCTTCCAGTACCGCTTTAAAGACGTACTTGAGCATCGCTTCCGCCAGGCCGGCAACATCGTTCAGGTTAGCGAAGGCCACTTCCGGCTCCAGCATCCAGAACTCCGCCAGGTGGCGGCTGGTGTTGGAGTTTTCCGCACGGAAGGTCGGGCCGAAGGTGTAAATCTTCGACAGCGCGCAGGCATAGGTCTCGCCGTTCAGCTGGCCGGAAACGGTCAGGAACGACTCTTTACCGAAGAAGTCTTTGTCGAAATCGACTTTGCCCTGATCGTTACGCGGCAGGTTTTCCAGATCCAGCGTCGACACGCGGAACATTTCGCCGGCGCCTTCGGTATCGGAGGCAGTAATCAGCGGGGTGGAGACCCAGAAGAAGCCCTGCTCATCAAAGAAGCGATGCAGCGCCTGCGCCAGGGTGTGACGCACGCGGGCAACCGCGCCGATCAGGTTGGTGCGCGGACGCAGGTGGGCCACCTCACGCAGATACTCGATGCTGTGACGCTTGGCCGCCATCGGGTAGGTGTCCGGGTCTTCCACCCAGCCGGTCACTTCCACGTTGGTCGCCTGGATCTCAAAGCTTTGACCCTGGCCCTGGGAAGCCACGACTTTACCGGTGACAATCACCGAGCAACCGGTGGTCAGACGCAGCACTTCCTGATTGTAATTGGGCAGAGAATTATTAATAACGGCCTGTACAGGATCAAAGCAGGAACCGTCATAGACGGCGAGGAATGAAAAGCCAGCTTTTGAATCTCGGCGGGTACGCACCCATCCGCGGACCGTGACTTCGCTGTCAACGGCAACGCGGCCCTGGAGTACGTCGGCTACAGGCACAACGCTCATAATAATCTCTCTATATAGTCCAATAAAAAAGTCTCTTCCCCCTACAGCGGGGGGATATCTATGTTACCTGTCATCTTCCATCAGACAAGTAGATTTCGCACAGGGAAGGGTGGATTTCGGAAATAAATACACCTCCGGGACGTTCTTTGACTCCCCATTTCGACTTTTACACGACTTACTCGATAATGACCGTCATTTCCTGCTTCGCATTTTGCATCGACACGATGGTCCGGAAAGACTTGATATTTCCCGAGGCAAAAAAGAGTTCACGGGTTAGCGCTTCGTATTCCGCCATATCACGGACGTTGATCACGAGCAGAAAATCGAAGTCGCCAGTGACATAGTAGACCTGCTGCACTTGCGGACAGGTTACGAAACGCTGTTTATCCTCCTCAAGCAGATCGAGACGTTCATTCTCAATGGTCACCTGCACCATAATGGTGATGGGTCTTCCCACTTTACTGGCGTCCACTAAGCTAACACTGCCTTTAATCACCCCTGCATCCTCAAGTGCAGCGATACGCCGATTGACTGCCGAAGGAGACAGGCTGATCCGATCGGCGATCTCCCGTTGCGACAAGCGATTATTACGCTGCAAGAGCGTAAGAATTTTTTTATCCCATGCGTCAAGTTTCATCATATATCTCGTCCTGCAAGCCTGTGATCAATCTCACTCATGCAACGTTGTTGCGTGAGAATCATAAAACAGAGTGAAAATTGCGGCGCGATGGGCAACTTTGCGCCAATTAACCGCCGGGCGCAGTGTACCATCACAGGCAGTGGGAAAGCGGCATATCGCGACAAAAAGCCTCTCACACTCTGACTTAACCAATTTAAAGCGACCGTCCTGTCTCAGGCCGCACGGATCCGTGCACCCGTCGTTTAGGCGGAATGGTCGCAAATAACGTTATCGTCCCAGGACGATATGAAAATAGAGGTGCCTGAATAGTGGACACAATTAAATTTCAACTCAACGCCCGGCGGCAGCCCTATGGCCAGGGAGCAGACTTGAGTCTGCTCAATGAAAGCGTGGGGAACGAAGTGCTGGCATTCCATCAAAAATTTCCTGATTACCGGGTCACGCCGCTGCGTAAGCTGGAATTTTTAAGCCAGCGGCTGGGCCTGGGGTCGATCCATATAAAAGATGAAGCCCAGCGATTCGGTTTGAATGCGTTTAAAGGATTAGGCGGATCTTATGCGATGGGGAAATATCTCGCCGCTCTGCTTGAGCGAGATATTACTACGTTGAGCTTTGCCGAGCTTAATTCACCAGCGATTAAGGCGCGTATCAAGGACATCGTATTTGTGACTGCTACCGACGGTAACCATGGACGTGGCGTGGCGTGGGCGGCTGAGCAGCTTGGGCTGCGTGCGGTGGTGTATATGCCAAAGGGCTCCTCACCGGTACGCGCGCAGAATATTCGCCGGCATGGCGCCGAATGCACGATTACTGAACTGAACTACGACGACACAGTTCGGCTGGCGGCCAAAACCGCGCGCGAGCAGGGATGGGTTTTACTCCAGGATACCGCCTGGCAGGGCTACGAGCAGATCCCCACATGGATCATGCAAGGCTATATGACCCTCGCTGTTGAAATCTGGCAGCAATTGGTAGAAAGCGGGGCGCCGATGCCGACGCATCTGTTTTTACAAGCCGGTGTCGGGTCGTTTGCCGGCAGCATCATGGGATATTTCATCGAAAAGATGCAGCAGCAGGCTCCCACCATCATCATCGTTGAGCCGCACAAGGCGAACTGCCTGTATCGCTCGGCAACCATTAATGACGGGCTGCCGCACAGCGTCGGCGGGGATATGTCAACCCTGATGGCCGGGCTTGCCTGTGGTGAACCTAATATCACCAGCTGGCCAATGCTCCGCGACCATGCCACCTGTTTTATTTCCGCCGACGATTGTCTGGCCGCCAATGGCATGCGCCTGCTGGCCGCTCCGCGACCAGGTACTGACGAACCTTTTATCTCCGGGGAATCCGGCGCTATCGGCACTGGCGTGCTTTACGCGCTGATGACTCAGCCGGAGTATCGCGAGCTTGCCGAATCTCTGCGCCTGAATGCCGATGCACAGGTTCTGTTAATCAGCACGGAAGGAGATACATCACCCGATGTCTATGAAGACATCGTCTGGTTTGGACGTAATGGTTGAGCGCTATCGACAATAACAAGGGGGCCATCTTACCTACCCTACGAGCCCTCGGTGTGACAAGCGTTCTGACTCATAACGAAAACATACGCGCTTTCGCGTCATGCACAGAGAGAACCTGACCGATGAATACTGAAAATATAATTATCAATAAAGGATGTTCCGATCCCGCAAAGTGGCATAGCGAAGATACCGTTTGGGTCCTTGGCCTTTTCGGTACCGCAATTGGCGCCGGGGTGCTGTTTCTGCCGATTAATGCCGGAATTGGCGGCTTCTGGCCGCTGCTGATTGTTTGTGTCCTCGCTTTTCCTATTACTTATCTGGCTCACCGCGGTCTGGCGAGATTCATTTACTCTTCCAATACGCCGGAAAGCAGTATTACCGATGTTATTGGCGAGCATTTTGGCGCGCTGGCGGGAAAAGTGTTTACCGTCATCTATTTCTTCGCTGTCTATACCATTTTGATTATGTATGCGGTGGCAATCACCAACACCGCGCAGAGCTTTATCACCCACCAGTTGGCAATGGCCGAGCCTCCCCGGTCGCTGGTGGCCATCGTTCTGATCCTCGGGCTGATGTTTATCGTCCGTTTTGGTCAGCGTTTGATAATGCGGGTGATGAGCACCCTGGTTTATCCCTTTATTATCTCGCTTATTTTTATGGCACTTTTTCTGATTCCGCACTGGAACGGCGCAATTTTGCAAACCGCAAGCTTCAGCGCCACAGGCGATGGGCAGGGGATCATGTTATCCCTCTGGATGACCTTCCCGGTACTGGTGATGTCGTTTAACCACTATCCCATCATTTCGCCGATGGTGGTGCGCCAGAAGCAGCGTTACGGTCTGGCGCTCGCTGAGGGGAAATGCGCGCAGATCCAGCGCTACGGTATCCTGCTCATGACGGTGGTGGTGCTGTTTTTTGTTCTCAGCTGCGTGTTAAGCCTGTCGCCGCAGCAACTGGCGGAAGCCAAAGCCCAGAATCTGTCGATTTTGTCCTATCTGGCCAATCAGTACGATACACCGATTATTGCCTGGCTATCGCCGATTATCGCCTTTGTCGCTATTACTAAATCATTTCTTGGCCACTACATCGGCGCCTATGAATCGCTGCGCGACCTGATTCTGGAGGCCGCCGCCGCACGCGGGAAAAAACCTGGCATTCGCCTCGTCGACGCGGTCATCCTGGTGTTTATGGTGTTTACCTGCTGGTTCGCCGCGTACAAGAACCCCAGTATCCTCGGTATTATCGAATGCATCAGCGGTCCCACCGGGGCGGCAATTCTTCTGCTGTTGCCTATGTACGCCATTCATAAATTACCGGTGCTTGCCCCCTGGCGCGGTAAAGCGAGCAATGTTTTCGTCACCCTGATCGGGCTTATCACCGTCTCTGCCATTTTTTACGGCATGTTCCAATAACCACCATCACTAGCGAGATGTTTTATGAGTCATTTTCTGCAGATTAACGGCCAACGGCTTATCGATTCCCTGTATGCGCTTGGCGAATATGGTGCGCTGGAAGGCGGCGGCGTATGCCGCCTGGCAGCGACGGCCGAAGATAAAGCCGGCAGGGACTTTGTTGTAGCCCGCATGAAGGCCCTGGGCCTGAGTGTGTCTATTGATGCTATCGGTAATGTCACCGGTGTTTATCACGGCGAGGAGACGTTGCCGATGGTGATGATGGGGTCACATATCGATACCGTCGCTACCGGTGGGTTATACGATGGCAACTACGGCGTTATGGCCGGCCTTGAGGTGATTGCCACCCTCCAGGATGCCGGGATCCGCCCCCGACGACCGTTGGCGGTAACCTTCTTTACTAACGAGGAGGGGGTGCGATTTCAGCCCGATATGATGGGCAGCGTGGTGTTTGCCGGCGAGTATCCGTTGGCGCAGGCGCTCGCGGCAAAAGATCTCGACGGTATCACGCTCGATGAAGCGCTACGTAGCATTGGTTATAAGGGCGAACGTCAGCCGGGAGATATGGCGGTAGATAGCTACGTTGAGCTGCATATCGAACAGGGACCGATTCTTGATAAAGAGCAAATTGATATTGGCGTTGTTACCGGCGTACAGGGTATTTCGTGGCAGGAATTTACCCTGAGAGGCGTATCGAATCATGCGGGTACTACCCCAATGTCCATGAGACGCGATGCCGGGCTGGCGGCTGCGAAAATCGCTGTTTTTGCCCGTGAGCTGGCGCTAAGCCTTGGTGGTGATCAGGTAGCTACCGTTGGGCATTTCAGCGTGAAGCCTAATCTGATCAACGTCATTCCCAACCATGTCGTTATGTCAGTGGATCTTCGCAATACCGATAATGCGATCTTATGTCTGGCGGAGCAGCAACTGGCAGAATTTGTTGCAAAAACGTCGCAGGAAGAGGGCGTGGAGATAACCAGCCGCTCACTGGCGCGCTTTGAACCGGTCATTTTTGCCGATGAGATCGTCAATGCGGTGGAAGCCGAGGCGGAGCGTCAGGCGCTCAGTTACCGACGTTTGCCAAGCGGCGCTGGACACGATGCACAATTTATGGCGTCGGTATGTCCAGCCGGGATGATTTTTGTCCCCTGCGTTGATGGCATCAGTCACAACGTCAAAGAACACAGTGCGGCCAAAGACCTGATTGCTGGCGCCAATGTGCTGCTGCAGGTGGTTTTACAGCGCGCCCAGCGTATGGACTAATGTTTACAGGAGCAGAGAATGAATCAGCAACAGTTAAAGCAGCAGCTTATCGCCTGGCGTCACTATTTGCATGCCCATCCGGAAAGCGCCTTCGAAGAGCAGAATACTTCACGGTTTATTGCCGAAAAGCTCGAGGCCATGGGCATTGAGGTACACCGCGATATTGGCAAAACCGGGGTAGTGGGGAGATTGAAATGCGGCGACGGCAAGGGCGTTATCGCTATTCGTGCCGATATTGATGCCATTCAATTGACCGAACAGGGAGACCGGTCTTACCGCTCCATGACCGCCGATCGGATGCACGGCTGCGGGCATGATGGTCATACCTGCATTGCATTGGGCGCGGCGCAGTTGCTATTGCAGCGGCAGAATTTTAACGGCACGGTCATCTTTGTTTTTCAGCCTGCTGAGGAGCCTGGCTATGGCGCCAGAGCGATGATGGACGATGGCGTTATTGAACGCTTTGGCATTGAGGAAATCTACGGTCTGCATAATATGCCGGGTATGAAAGCCGGGACTATCGCCACGCGAGTCGGTGGCATTGTGGCCAGTGAAGATAACTTTATTATTCGTATTCAAGGGCAGGGAGCGCATGCGGCGCGGCCGCATATGGCGAAAGATCCGCTGGTAATTGCGGCGGAAATCATCCTGGCTTTGCAGACAATTGTTTCGCGAAATGTTGATCCGAACGTGCCAGCGGTCATTTCCTGTACTGAACTGCACACCGACGGCATCCGCAATGCGATTCCGACGCATGTTGAAATCAAAGGGGATACGCGCAGCTTTGTACCGGAGGTGCAGATGCTGCTCGAAGAACGAATGCGTACCATTAGCGAAGCAATTTGCGCGATGCACGGTGCGAGGTGCCAGTTCAGCTATACCCATGAATTTGCGCCAACGGTGAACTGGCAGAAATGCGTTGATGTGGCGGTCACCGCTGCGATTAACGTGGTAGGGGCTGAGAAGGTGGACGGCAACGTCGCACAGATGATGATTTCGGAGGATTTTGGCGCTTTTCTGCAAAAAATCCCCGGCTGTTTCATCTTTTTAGGCAACGGCGATGGTTCAGATGCTCAGGGCAATACACCGTTGCATAATGCCTGCTACGACTTTAATGATGAGATATTGCTAACTGGCGCGGAGTATTTTGCCGAGGTCGTCAGAACCCGTCTGCCGCAGGAGTGATATTGATTGGCCCGATAGCAGAATGCCGTCGGGCCATGTTTTTTAGCTCGCCTTTTTAATCGGCGGCAGGTCGAACGCCTCGCGCAGGGCGCGGACGAAGGCCTTATCGTGGCAGATGGTTTTCCCCGGGCTGTCGGAGAGTTTCGCCACCGGCTTGCCGTTACATTCCACCAGCTTAATCACGATATTGAGCGGTTTAACCTGCGGCAGATCGCAGGTTAAACGGGTACCAATACCAAAGCTCAGCTTCACCCGCGAGGCGAAGTGGCGATACAGGTCGACGGCTTTCGCCAGGTCGAGATTATCGGAGAAGACCAGCACTTTGCTCAGCGGATCGATGCCCAGCTTCTGGTAATGGGCGATGGCTTTTTCACCCCATTCCACCGGGTCGCCGGAGTCGTGGCGCAAACCCTGATAGCGGGTGGCGAACTCCGGACCGAAATCGCGCAGGAACGCATCCATGGTGATGCAGTCGGTCAGCGCGATGCCCAGCTGGTCAGGATACTCTTCCAGCCAGGCGGCGAGGGCCGCCCGCTGGCTGCTGGCCAGGTTCGGGCTGATCTGCTGGTGGGCCTGGAACCACTCATGGGCCTGGGTGCCCATCGGGGTTAAGTTCAGACGGCGCGCCAGATCGTAGTTGCTGGTGCCGACAAACCATGGCTCCTGCTGCAGGCGTTGCACAATGGCTTCCTGTACATCGCGTGAAAAACGACGGCGGGTGCCGAAATCCATCAGGCGGAAGGCGCTCATATCGAGGTCAGCGGTCATGGTGGCGAAGTCGCCTAGCTTATGCTCCAGCGCGTTTAGCGCTTGTTCAACGCCCATCTCGGGTGAACGGTAGCGATGGACCAGCTCGCTTATCACCGCCAGCAGGGGGACTTCCCACATGATGGCTTCCCGCCACGGGCCGGTGAGGCGAATGTTCAGCTTGCCGTTGTCATTGGCGACCGTGACCTGGCGCGGGTCATAGCGAAAATCGCGCAGCCAGTCGAGGTAATCCTGGCGAAAAAAGGGAAGGGTGGACAGCCAGCGATATTCATCATCCCGCAGCCTCAGATCGCGCATGGACTCCACCTGCTCGCGGATCGCGTCGGCATAAATGCCGAGCAGGTCGTCTCCACGGCAGCGAAACTCCGCCGCCACATGTACATCGCCGTAGCGGTGGAAGACAGCCTGCTGCATGTGCAGCTTGTAGGCATCCGTATCAAGCAGCGAATGCAGTACAGGAGAAGTGAATTGTGTCATGGTGCGCAGTAGCATCCTCTCACTGGAGCGTTCCATCGAAACCAACGCGGAAAAAGGAGGCGGAGTATACCTTTATTACCCGGCTCTGTCCCGCGATGGCGAGCGATGGCGACGCTGACGGTCATTTGCGAGGCCTAGTTTAATATATTGAACATGGATCACACCACAAGCTTTGCGTCGGGTCGAGGGCAATTCGTGCCGCGAGTGTTAACAAAATGTAGCGATTTTCGTGTTTCACGTTGAAAAGATGAAGATTCTGCATAGCGCGATTGACACAACAGGAATAGACTGGGACGACACTTTACCGAAGATGCTAAAGGTTTTTTATGACACAACAGCCCCAAGCCAAATACCGCCACGACTATCGTGCGCCGGAGTATCTGATTAGCGATATCGATTTGACCTTTGACCTGGATGCCGCAAAAACCGTTGTTACGGCCGAGAGCAAGGTCTCCCGCCATGCGGCTGCGTCTGATGTGCCATTGCGCCTGGACGGCGAAGATCTGACCCTGATTGCTCTGCAGGTGAACGGCCAGCCGTGGAGCGACTATAAAGAAGAAAACAATCAGCTGGTGATCGGCGGCCTGCCGGAGCATTTCACCCTGACCATCGTCAATGAGATCAGCCCGGCGGCGAACACCGCGCTGGAAGGCCTGTATCAGTCAGGCGAAGCGCTGTGCACCCAGTGTGAAGCGGAAGGTTTCCGCCATATCACCTGGTACCTGGACCGTCCGGATGTGCTGGCGCGCTTTACCACCAAAATTATCGCCGATAAAGCCAAATATCCGTTCCTGCTCTCCAACGGCAACCGGATGGCGGAAGGGGAACTGGAGAACGGTCGTCACTGGGTACAGTGGCAGGATCCCTTCCCGAAGCCGTGCTACCTGTTTGCGCTGGTGGCCGGTGATTTCGACGTCCTGCGCGACACTTTTACCACCCGCTCCGGGCGTGAAGTGGCGCTGGAATTGTACGTCGACCGCGGTAACCTCGACCGCGCGCCGTGGGCGATGACCTCGCTGAAAAACTCCATGAAATGGGATGAGGAGCGCTTTGGCCTCGAGTACGACCTCGACATCTATATGATTGTCGCCGTCGACTTCTTCAATATGGGAGCGATGGAAAACAAAGGGCTGAACGTCTTTAACTCCAAATATGTCCTGGCCCGCACCGACACCGCCACCGATAAAGACTACCTCGATATCGAGCGGGTGATTGGCCATGAGTATTTCCATAACTGGACCGGCAACCGCGTCACCTGTCGCGACTGGTTCCAGCTCAGCCTGAAAGAGGGGCTGACCGTGTTCCGCGATCAGGAGTTCAGTTCCGACCTCGGCTCGCGGGCGGTGAACCGCATTAACAACGTGCGCACCATGCGCGGGCTGCAGTTTGCCGAAGACGCCAGCCCGATGGCGCACCCGATCCGCCCGGATAGGGTTATCGAGATGAATAACTTCTATACCCTGACGGTCTATGAAAAGGGTGCCGAAGTGATCCGCATGCTGCACACGCTGCTGGGTGAAGAAAACTTCCAGAAAGGGATGCAGCTATATTTCGAACGTCATGACGGCAGCGCCGCCACCTGCGACGATTTCGTCCAGGCGATGGAAGATGCTTCTAACGTCGACCTGTCGCACTTCCGCCGCTGGTACAGCCAGTCCGGCACGCCGATTGTCACCGTCCACGATGACTATAACCCGGAAACCGAGCAGTATACGCTGACCATCAGCCAGCGCACGCCGCCGACCGCCGAGCAGGCTGAGAAACAGCCGCTGCATATTCCGTTTGCCATCGAGCTGTACGATAACGAAGGTAAGGTGATCCCCCTGCAGAAGGGCGCTCATCCGCTGCACCCGGTGCTTAATGTGACTCAGGCTGAGCAGACCTTCGTCTTTGATAATGTCTATTTCCAGCCGGTCCCGGCCCTGCTGTGCGAGTTTTCAGCACCGGTGAAACTGGAATACAAGTGGAGCGATCAGCAGCTGACCTTCCTGATGCGCCATGCGCGGAATGATTTCTCGCGCTGGGATGCGGCGCAGAGTCTGCTGGCGACCTACATCAAGCTGAACGTCAACCGTCATCAGCAGGGACAGCCGCTGTCGCTGCCGGTGCACGTGGCGGACGCCTTCCGCGCGATTCTGCTCGATGAGAAGATTGACCCGGCGCTGGCCGCCGAGATCTTAACCCTGCCGTCGGCCAACGAAATCGCCGAGATGTTCGCCATTATCGATCCTATCGCCATCGCCACCGTGCGCGAGGCGCTCACCCGCACCCTGGCGAACGAGCTGGCGGACGAATTCCTCGCGGTATATAACGCCAATAAGCTCGACAGCTACCGGGTGGAGCACGCCGATATCGGTAAGCGAACCCTGCGCAATACCTGCCTGCGCTATCTGGCGTTCGCAGAGCCGACGCTGGGCGATAAGCTGGTGGCGGCGCAGTATCACCAGGCGGATAACATGACCGACGCGCTGGCCGCGCTGTCGGCGGCGGTTGCCGCTGAGCTGCCGTGCCGCGATGCGCTGATGCAGGAGTATGACGATAAATGGCATCAGGACGGCCTGGTGATGGACAAGTGGTTTATCCTGCAGTCCACCAGTCCGGCGGCCAATGTGGTCGAAACGGTACGCGGTCTGCTGAACCATCGTTCGTTCAGCATGAGCAACCCGAACCGCGTGCGGTCGCTCATCGGCGCTTTCGCCAGCAGCAACCCGGCGGCGTTCCATGCTGAAGACGGTAGCGGCTACCAGTTCCTGGTGGAGATGCTGACCGAGCTTAACCAGCGCAACCCGCAGGTCGCCTCGCGACTGATTGAGCCGTTGATTCGTCTGAAGCGTTATGATGAGAAACGCCAGGCGCTGATGCGCGCCGCGCTGGAGCAGTTGAAAGGGCTGAAGGATCTCTCAGGCGATCTGTACGAGAAAATCAGTAAGGCGCTGGCGTAACGGTGGCAAAATCCCCGGTTGCGCTCTTGCTTACCGGGGCTACAGCGCTGTGCGATTTGGTAGCCCGGCCGAGCGAAGCGCGGGCCGGGGACGTTAGTTAGCCATGACTAAACAAACGCGGTGCGCTCTCGCTCTTGCCGCGTTTCATCACCCGATCCAGCACCTCCGCCTCCAGCTCGGCCAGCTTCGCCGAACCGGTGCGCCGCGGTCGCGGAATATCCACGTTCAAATCGAGACCGATCTTCTTCTCTTCAATCAACAGCACCCGGTCGGCCATCGCCACGGCTTCGCTGACGTCGTGGGTCACCAGCAGGACCGTAAAGCCATGCTCCTGCCACAGGGAGACGATCAGCTCCTGCATCTCCAGACGGGTGAGGGCGTCCAGCGCCCCCAGCGGCTCGTCCAGCAGCAGCAGGCGCGGGCGATGGATCAGCGCGCGGGCCAGCGCAACGCGCTGCTTCTGCCCGCCCGACAGCGCCGCCGGCCACTCCTGCGCACGGCTCTCGAGTCCGACGCTGGCCAACGCCTGCAGGGCGGCGTCGCGCCAGGCGCCTTTTAACCCCAGCCCCACGTTATCAATCACCGTTTTCCACGGCAGCAGGCGCGCATCCTGAAACATCATCCGGGTGTCGTCCTGGATCGCCGCCAGCGGCGTCGCGCCTGCCAGCAGCTCGCCGGCATTCGGGTTTTCCAGGCCCGCCAGCAGGCGCAGCAGGGTGCTTTTTCCGCCGCCGCTGCGGCCCACCACCGCCACAAACTGGCCGCTGGGGATATGCAGATCCAGCTCGTTAAGAATGGTGTTGTCGCCATAGCGTTTCGTCACCCCGTTCAGCAGCAACGGGATACCTGGGTTCAGACGGGCAGTGTTCATGCGTTAGCCTCCTGAAGATGATACGCCGGGTTCCAGCGCAGCCAGAGCCGCTCCAGCAGCTGGGCGCTGACGTCGGCCAGTTTGCCAAGAATGGCGTAAAGAATGATGGCGACCACCACCACGTCGGTTTGCAGAAATTCACGCGCATTCATCGCCAGGTAGCCGATACCGGCGTTCGCCGAGATGGTTTCGGCGACAATAAGCGTCAGCCACATCAGACCGAGTGCAAAACGCACGCCGACCATAATCGAGGGCAGGGCGCCGGGTAAAATCACGTGACGGAAAAGAGCAAAGCCGGATAAACCATAGCTGCGCGCCATCTCCACCAGCCCACGGTCGATATTGCGGATCCCGTGCCAGGTATTGATATAGATCGGGAACAGGGTGCCCAGCGATACGAGAAAGATCTTCGCGGTCTCATCGATGCCGAACCACAAGATCACCAGTGGGATAAGCGCCAGGTGCGGCACATTGCGCAGCATCTGGATCGACGTGTCCAGCAGGCGCTCGCCCCAGCGTGACAGACCGCTGATCAGGCCGAGCACCAGTCCAATGGAACCGCCGATGGCGAAGCCGACCAGCGCCCGCCACGAGCTAATGGCCAGATGCTGCCACAGCTCACCGCTGGCCGAGAGCGTCCAGAACGCTTTCAAAACGCCCTCCGGCGAGGGCAGCACCCGCGTCGACAGCCAGCCGACGGACGACGCCAACTGCCAGACAATGACCGTTCCCACCGGCAGCAGCCAGGGGGCGAGGCGTAACAACAGGGGATGGGTTGATTTTGCCATCAGTGCCTCCTCAGCTCTGCGCCACTTTACGCGGGATAAACTCGTTGGCGACGGCTTCCCCCTGCAGACGCAGGTTGTGCGGCTGCGGAACAGACGGCACCGCGACGTCGAGCAGCGGGAACAGCAGCTCGCCGACCCGATACGCCTCTTCCAGATGCGGATAGCCGGAGAAGATAAAGCTATCGATACCCAGCGCGGCGTATTCATTGATCCGTTCGGCAACGGTAGCGGCATCGCCCACCAGCGCGGTCCCGGCGCCGCCGCGCGCTAAACCGACGCCAGCCCACAGGTTGGGGCTGATTTCCAGCTTATCGCGTCGACCATTGTGCAGCGCCGCCATCCGCTGTTGGCCGACGGAGTCGGTTCTGGCGAAGGCCGCCTGGGCGCGGGCGATAGTCTCATCATCCAGATGGGAGATAAGGCTGTCCGCCGCCTGCCAGGCTTCCTCATTGGTTTCCCGCACGATCACGTGCAGGCGGATACCAAACCGCACCCGGCGACCGTGCCGGGCAGCTTTCTCCCGCACCTGAGCTATCTTCTCTGCCACCTGGGCCGGCGGTTCGCCCCAGGTAAGATAGAGATCGACCTGCTCAGCGGCCAGATCCTGCGCCACCTCAGACGACCCGCCGAAATAGAGCGGCGGACGCGGCTGCTGGAGCGGCGGGAACAGCAGTTTGGCGTCGCGAACGCGCTGATGCTTGCCGTTAAAGGTGACAGTCTCCCCCTCCATCAGCTTGCGCCAGATATGGGTAAATTCAGCCGAGGCCTCATAGCGCTCGGTGTGGTCGAGGAAGACACCGTCGCCTGCCAGCTCGGCGGGATCGCTGCCGGTGACCAGATTGAACAGCGCCCGGCCGTTCGACAGTCGGTCCAGGGTCGCCGCCTGGCGCGCCGCCACCGTCGGCGACACCACGCTTGGCCTCAGGGCGACAAGAAATTTCAGCCGCTGCGTTACCGGGATCATCGAGGCCGCAACCAGCCAGGCATCTTCACATGAGCGCCCGGTCGGGATCAGTACGCCAGTGAATCCCAGCCGATCCGCCGTCTGCGCGATTTGCTGCAGATAGCCGTAATCGACCGGACGGGCTCCCTCTTCGGTACCCAGATAACGACCATCACCATGGGTCGGTAAAAACCAGAACATATTCAGACTCATGATTTCGCTCCTTGTGCGGCGGCGGGCTGCCAGATGCGGGCCCGGATATCAACTTTTTTCGGCACCAGCTTGTTCTCATAGAACAGGTCGGCCGTCTGCTGCTGGCGAGCGGCGGTTTCAGCGCTCACTGGGGTAACCGAGGTGGGGGGACGATGGTCCAGGTAGCTGGCGATCACCGCTTCCGGTAATCCCATCGTTTTCGCCAGCAGCGTAATGCTTTGCGCACGCTGGCTATGGGTCAGGGCATCGGCCTGGGTAAAGGTATCGAGTACGCCCTCAATAAATGCGCCATTGCGTTCAGCGTAAGGGCGGGAAGCGAGATAGAAGGATCCCGTCTGTTTCAGGTCGGTTCCGTCGGTCAGCACCCGGGCGCTGCCCTGCAGCAGCGCGGCGGAGTAATACGGATCCCAGATCGCCCAGGCGTCGACATTGCCCTGCTGGAAGGCGGCGCGCGCATCGGCGGGGGCGAGATAGACCGGCTGAATGTCGCTAAACTTCAAACCTGCGAGCTGCAGGGCGCGCAGCAGCAGATTGTGGGAACTGGAGCCTTTCTGAAAAGCGACCTTTTTCCCTTTTAGCTCAGCAACGTTATGAATCGGGCCGCCCTGCGCCACCAGAATCACTTCCGCTTTGGGCTTTGGCGGTTCCGAACCGATATACACCAGATCGGCGCCGGCCGCCTGCGCAAAGATAGGCGGAATGTCGCCAGTGCTGCCAATATCGATGCTGCCGACGTTCAGCGCCTCCAGCATCTGCGGACCGGCCGGGAATTCAATCCACGAAATATGGGTTTGCGGGTAGCGCTGCTCCAGCAGCTGATGGCTTTTCGCCAGCACCATGCTGACGCTGCCTTTCTGATAGCCGATGCGCAGGGCGTCAGGCGCCGCCGGGGCGGCATGGCCCAGGGCGGAGAACAGCAGCAGCCCGCCGAGGGTCAGAGCGCGGAGAGGATTAAGCATGTTCCACCCCACGCAGAGACGTTAACGACGGGGCGCGGCTGCTGGGGCGATGCAGCGCCTGCCAGAAGGTCTCCAGGGCTTCATCGAGGCGCCGCTGCAGGTTCGGGGTAAACTGCGGCTTGTGCTGGTAATCGGTCACCTGGCTGTCGTCAGCGAAGACGCCATGGAGGATCTCCTGAGCCTTGAGGGCATTCAGCACCGGCTTCAGGGCGTAGTCCACCGCCAGCATGTGGGCGATGGTGCCGCCGGTGGCCAGCGGCAGCACGATTTTGCCCTCCAGCGCCCGCTCAGGAAGCAGGTCGAGCAGCGTTTTCAGGGCGCCGGAAAACGAGGCTTTATACACCGGCGTGGCGATGATCAGTCCGTCAGCCCCGGCCAGCTGCTCATTGAGCGTCTGCAGCGCCGGGTTGTCAAAGCGAGCGTACAGGAGGTCTTCCGGGGCAAAGTTCTGCAGATGCCAGTGGCAGACTTCGATATCGGCGGCGGTGAGCGTCTCTCTGGCGTATTCCAGCAGGGCGCTGGAACGGGAAGGGTAACGCGGGCTGCCCGCAAGCGTAATGACGCGCATCTCTCTCTCCTTATAACTAAATGTTTGCATTTATCTATAATTGATAACATTTGTAGTGAGTGTGACAGAGGGCCATTCTTTCCCTAAATGATTTATCCACCGTTAGATAGCCGAAAAGCGCATAACGGCGCGCGGGGGAGGTAATCGTTTGCGCTGATGGGGGATTTTTTGTCGCAGGTCAATTCCCTTTCCGCAACAGATCGCACATAATACGCCCCCGGTTTGCACACCGGGAATCCAGGAGAGTTCATGTACTACCCCTTCGTTCGTAAAGCCCTTTTTCAGCTCGATCCTGAGCGCGCTCATGAAGTTACCTTTCAACAATTACGCCGTGTCACCGGGACGCCGCTGGAAATACTGGTTCGCCAGAAGGTGCCGGCCAGGCCTGTCACCTGCATGGGGCTGACCTTTAAAAACCCGCTGGGTCTGGCGGCCGGGCTGGATAAAAACGGGGAATGCATTGACGCACTGGGCGCGATGGGTTTTGGATCCATTGAGATCGGCACCGTGACGCCGCGTCCCCAGGCGGGCAACGATAAGCCAAGGATCTTCCGCCTGGTGGATGCCGAGGGGTTGATCAACCGCATGGGCTTTAATAACCATGGCGTCGATAACCTGGTTGAGAACGTGAAAAAGGCGCATTTTGACGGCGTGCTGGGCATCAATATCGGCAAAAATAAAGACACGCCGGTTGAGCACGGGAAAGATGATTATCTGATTTGTATGGAAAAAGTCTATCCCTATGCCGGCTATATCGCCATTAATATCTCCTCGCCGAATACCCCGGGGCTGCGCACGCTGCAATACGGCGAAGCGCTCGATGATTTACTCTCCGGTATTAAAAATAAGCAGCTTGAGCTGCAGCAGAAGCATCAAAAATATGTTCCGGTCGCCGTGAAGATCGCGCCGGATCTTTTGCCTGAGGAATTGATCCAGGTTGCCGATAGCCTCGTGCGTCATAATATTGATGGCGTGATTGCCACCAATACCACCCTCGATCGTTCTCTGGTTCAGGGAATGAAACATTGCGATGAGACCGGCGGACTTAGCGGTCGTCCATTACAATTAAAAAGTACCGAAATTATCCGTATGCTCTCCGCTGAGCTCAATGGCCGCTTGCCTATCATTGGCGTGGGCGGCATTGATTCCGTGATTGCCGCGCGGGAAAAAATGGCCGCCGGAGCATCGCTGGTGCAGATCTATTCCGGATTTATTTTTAAAGGTCCGCCGCTGATTAAAGAAATTGTTACCCACATCTAATCTTTTCCTCCTCTGAATCCCACCCAGGGCTTTATTTCCGGCCCTGGTTGTTTTATATTCCCTCACTGTTGCTTATTTAAACATTTTAGACTTTTCTTAATTTTAGAAAATATTCTGCGGCAAGTCGCAACAACTTTGCAGAGGCGTATGAAAGGGGACAGGGGGAAAAATGCGGATTAAACCTGACGATAACTGGCGTTGGTATTACGATGAAGAGCACGACCGCATGATGCTCGATCTGGCCAATGGCATGTTATTTCGCTCGCGCTTCGCCCGGCGCATGCTGACCCCGGACGCTTTTGCCCCATCGGGATTCTGCGTCGATGACGCCGCGCTCTATTTCTCCTTTGAAGAAAAATGCCGCGATTTCGAGTTGTCGAAAGAGCAGCGGGCGGAATTAGTCCTCAACGCATTAACCGCGATCCGTTTTCTCAAACCGCAGATGCCGAAAAGCTGGCACTTCGTCGCCCATCCCCATCACTGGCAGCCGAGCGGCGGCGACGCGGCCTGCGTCTGGCTGAGCGATACCGGGGAGCAGGTCAATTTGCTGGTGGTGGAGCCGGGCGATAACGCCGCGCTTTGTCTGCTGGCCCAGCCGGGTCTCACGCTTGCCGGCCGCGTTATGCAGCTGGGCGATGTGATTAAAATCATGAACGACAGGCTGCAGCCGGCGCAAAGCGCGGTCAGCTACAGCCTGGGGCAGGCGGTTTAAGGCGCCAGGCGCAGGGCCGTTTTCGGCACGCAGCTGCAGGCGAGAATGGTGCCATCTCCGGCGACCGCATTTTTCTTTAACGGATTCACTTCCCCCTCTTCAAGACGGATGCGGCAGCTGCCGCAGATCCCCGCCCGACACGAGTAGGGTACGCGAATGCCCTGTTGCTCCAGTTGTTCCAGCAGCACCTGCTGGTTATTGCCGGTAAATTGTTGACCCTGCCATTCAATGGCAACCGTGGCCTGCTGCTGCGCCTCGGGAGCCGGGGTATCGTCGCTTTCGCCGGCGCCGTAGGCTTTCGCCGGGCCGCGGGCGAGGATTTCCACTTCATCCCCCACCCGGATCACGCCGCTGTTACGGGCTATCAGGTTCTGACCAAAGTCGACATCGCCATTATCCTGCGCGGTGCGGAAGCGCTTTAAGGTTTCCAGCGGCTCTCCGCTGGGATGTTTCTGCCCGCGCTCCGGACTGACGGTGGTAAAAATGCAGCGGCTGCACGGCTTGGCGACGTCAAATACCACCTCGCCGACGCGGATCACTTTCCAGCTGTCTTCATCCCAGGCCGCCGCGCCGGTGACCACGAGATTAGGGCGAAACTGTTCTATGCTTACGCTTGCCGGGCAGCGCTGCTGCAGGTCGCGCAGCGAGGCCTCGTTAGCCAGCAGGTAAGGGTAGCCGTCGGCGAAGGAGAGCGGTACCGCATCGTGGCGCTTCACCCGGCGGGTTAACTGTGGCCCCAGCCAGCGCAGCTGGACATCGCGATTGAAAAAGCCGCTGAGCCACTGATTAACGGCGGCGGGCGCGATAAGGGCGGTAAAATGGTTGCCCCAGACTTCTGTCGGCTCGGCCTGAGGGGCGAAATCGTTAAAACGCACCACGGCGCTGCTGCCGTCCGGTGCGGTCAGGTGAAGGCCATCATGCAGCGGCGCCGGAATAAATTTCACCATTTGCGGAAACTGACGGGCGGTAATAAAGGTGCCGTCGGTTTCAGTGACCATAAACAGGCGATCGAAGGCCAGGCCGCTGATATCGGCAAAGGCGTGGGTCAGGCCCATGCCGCGCATGGATTTAACGGGATGAATAAAAAGACGCGAGAGCGTTACCATACGCTGCCTCCGGGTTCCAAAAATAAGCCTATAACTTTATGACATAGGGCACATATTGGCTATAATGCGCACCAATTTTCTTTAAGTAAAAGTGACGATATGAATTCTCTGTTTGCCAGTACGGCTCGTGGGCTGGAAGAGCTGTTAAAAACTGAACTGGAAGGGCTTGGCGCGACGGACTGCCAGGTAGTCCAGGGCGGGGTCCATTTTCAGGGGGATACGCGCCTGCTGTATCAAAGCCTGATGTGGAGCCGGCTGGCTTCGCGCATCATGCTGCCGCTGGGCGAGTGTCGCGTATACAGCGATCTGGATCTGTACCTCGGCGTACAGGCCATTCCGTGGACGGAGATGTTCAACCCTGGCGCCACCTTCGCGGTGCATTTTAGCGGTCTCAATGAGGAGATCCGCAACAGCCAGTACGGCGCGCTGAAGGTCAAAGACGCCATTGTCGACAGCTTCACCCGTAAGAACCTGCCGCGCCCGAACGTCGATCGTGAGTCGCCCGATCTGCGGATCAACGTCTGGCTGAACAAAGAGACGGCGCACATCTCGCTGGATCTGAGCGGCGAAGGCCTGCACCTGCGCGGCTACCGCGATGGCACCGGTATGGCGCCGATCAAAGAAAACCTCGCGGCGGCGATCGTGATGCGCTCCGGCTGGGTGCCGGGCACTCCGCTGCTCGATCCGATGTGCGGCTCCGGTACCCTGCTGATTGAGGCGGCGATGCTGGCGACCGACCGCGCGCCGGGCCTGCACCGCGGCCACTGGGGCTTTGGCGGCTGGGCGCAGCACGACGACGCCATCTGGAAAGAAGTGAAAGCGGAAGCGCAAACGCGCGCCCGTCAGGGGCTGGCGGCATATGGGTCACGCTTCTATGGCTCGGATGTCGACGAACGCGTCATTGACCGCGCCCGTCGCAACGCCCGTCGGGCCGGCATCGGCGAGCTGATCGATTTTGAAGTCAAAGACGTCGCCCAGTTGAATAATCCGCTACCGAAAGGCCCGTACGGCACCGTGATCAGCAACCCGCCGTACGGCGAGCGTCTGGAAAGCGAGCCGGCGCTGATCGCCCTGCACAGCCTGCTGGGCCGGATCATGAAAAGTCAGTTTGGCGGCTGGAACCTGTCGGTGTTCAGCGCCTCGCCGGAGCTGTTAAGCTGCCTGCAGCTGCGCGCCGACAAACAGTTTAAAGCCAAGAACGGCCCGCTGGACTGCGTACAGAAGAATTATCACCTGGCGGAGAGCGAAGGCGGCAAGCCGGCGATGCTGGCGGAAGATTTTGCTAACCGTCTGCGTAAGAACCTGAAGAAGTTTGAAAAATGGGCCCGTCAGGAAGGCATTGAATGCTATCGCCTGTACGATGCTGACCTGCCGGAATACAACGTGGCCATCGACCGCTACGCCGACTGGGTGGTGGTCCAGGAATATGCCCCGCCGAAAACCGTCGATGCGCACAAAGCGCGTCAGCGCCTGTTCGATATTATCGCCGCGACCATCGCCGTACTGGACATGGCGCCTAACAAGCTGGTGCTGAAGACCCGCGAGCGGCAGAAGGGGAAAAACCAGTACCAGAAGATGGCGGAGAAGGGCGACTTTATCGAGGTGCAGGAGTACAACGCGCGCCTGTGGGTCAACCTCACCGACTACCTGGATACCGGTCTGTTCCTCGACCACCGTATCGCCCGTCGCATGCTCGGCCAGATGAGCAAAGGCAAGGACTTCCTGAACCTGTTCTCTTATACCGGCAGCGCCAGCGTCCACGCCGGTCTCGGCGGCGCGCGCTCCACCACCACGGTGGATATGTCGCGCACCTACCTGGAGTGGGCGGAACGCAACCTGCGTCTCAATGGCCTGACCGGCCGCGCGCATCGCCTGATGCAGGCGGACGTGCTGGGCTGGCTGCGGGAGAGCACCGAGCAGTTCGATCTGATCTTTATCGATCCGCCGACCTTCTCCAACTCCAAACGAATGGAAGATGCTTTCGACGTCCAGCGCGATCACATTCGCCTGATGACCGATCTGAAACGTCTGCTGCGTAAAGGCGGCACCATTATGTTCTCGAATAACAAACGCGGTTTCCGTATGGATCATGACGGGCTGGCGGCGCTTGGCCTGAAGGCGCAAGAAATTTCGCAAAAAACGCTGTCGCAGGATTTTGCCCGCAACCGTCAGATCCACAACTGCTGGCTGATTACCGCAGCCTGAAAGGAATAAAGAATGTCACTGATTAGTATGCACGGCGCCTGGCTTTCCTTCAGCGATGCGCCGCTGCTGGATAATGCCGAGCTGCATATCGAAGATAACGAGCGCGTCTGCCTCGTCGGACGCAACGGCGCCGGTAAATCGACCCTGATGAAGATCCTCAACCGCGAGCAGGGGCTGGATGACGGGCGCATTATTTATGAACAGGATCTGATTGTGGCGCGTCTGCAGCAGGATCCGCCGCGCAATGTCGCCGGTACGGTGTACGATTTTGTCGCGGAAGGCATCGCCGAGCAGGCGGCTTATCTGAAGGCCTATCATGACGTGTCGCATCAGGTCATGACCGATCCGAGCGACAAAAATTTAAATGAACTGGCGCGCCTGCAGGAGCAGCTCGATAACCTGGGGCTGTGGCAGCTGGACAGCCGCATTAACGAAGTGATTGAGCAACTTGGTCTCGACGCCAACGCGCAGCTGGCATCCCTGTCCGGCGGCTGGCTGCGTAAAGCGGCGCTGGGCCGCGCGCTGGTCAGCGGGCCGCGCGTGCTGCTGCTCGATGAACCCACCAACCACCTGGATATCGAAACCATCGACTGGCTGGAAGGGTTCCTCAAAACCTTTAAAGGCACCATTATCTTTATTTCGCACGACCGCTCCTTTATCCGCAATATGGCGACGCGCATCGTTGACCTCGATCGCGGCAAGCTGGTGACCTACCCGGGCGATTACGATCAGTATCTGCTGGATAAAGAGGAAGCCCTGCGGGTTGAAGAGCTGCAGAATGCGGAATTCGACCGCAAGCTGGCCCAGGAAGAGGTATGGATCCGCCAGGGGATCAAAGCGCGCCGCACGCGTAACGAAGGCCGCGTTCGCGCCCTGAAGGCGATGCGTCGCGAGCGCGGGGAGCGTCGGGAAGTGATGGGCAGCGCCAGAATGCAGGTTGAAGAGGCTTCGCGCTCCGGCAAAATCGTGTTCGAAATGGAGAACGTCGACTACCAGGTTGATGGCAAAGTGCTGGTGAAAGATTTCTCCGCGCAGATCCAGCGCGGCGACAAGATTGCCCTGATTGGCCCCAACGGCTGCGGGAAAACCACGCTGCTGAAGCTGATGCTTGGCCAACTGCAGGCCGACAGCGGGCGGATCCACGTCGGCACTAAACTGGAAGTCGCCTACTTCGACCAGCACCGCGCAGAGCTGGATCCGGATCGGACGGTGATGGATAACCTCGCGGAAGGTAAGCAAGAGGTGATGGTTAACGGTAAGCCGCGCCATGTGCTGGGCTACCTGCAGGACTTCCTGTTCCATCCCAAACGGGCGATGACCCCGGTGCGCGCGCTCTCCGGCGGGGAACGTAACCGCCTGCTGCTGGCGCGTCTGTTCCTGAAACCCAGCAACTTATTGATTCTCGATGAACCGACAAACGACCTGGATGTCGAAACGCTGGAGCTGCTGGAAGAGCTGATCGATGGCTATCAGGGCACCGTGATGCTGGTAAGCCACGATCGTCAGTTCGTGGATAACACCGTAACCGAATGCTGGATCTTCGAAGGCGGCGGTCGCATCGGCCAGTACATCGGCGGCTATCACGATGCCCGCGGCCAGCAGGCCCAGTCGTTGGCGCAGAAGCAGCCGGCAGCGAAAAAAACGATGGAAGTCGCTCAGCCAAAAGCAGAAACTGTCAAACGCGGTGGGAACAAACTAAGCTATAACCTGCAGCGCGAGCTGGAACAGCTGCCGCAGAAGCTGGAAGCTCTCGAGGCCGAACTGCAGACGCTGCAGGAACAGGTTGCCGATCCCGACTTCTTTGGACAACCGCACGATCGCACGCAGCAGGTGCTGGCAAAGCTGGCCGAAGCGGAACAGGCGCTGGAAGCAGCCTTTGAACGCTGGGAATATCTCGAAGGATTAAAGAACGGCGCCTGAGCCGAGGAGTTGTCATGTGCGATCATCATCATGCTGCGCGACATATTTTATGTCCCCAATGTGATTTGCTGGTGGCTTTGCCGCAGCTGGAGCATCGCCAGAAAGCCGCTTGTCCGCGCTGCGGTACAACGTTAACTACCACGTGGGACGCGCCTCGCCAGCGTCCCACGGCTTACGCGTTGGTCGCGCTGTTTATGCTGCTGTTGGCCAACCTGTTTCCATTTATCTATATGAAAGTGGGCGGGATCAGCAGCGAAATAGAGCTGTTGGAAATTCCCAATGTGTTATTTACCGAGGATTACGCCAGCCTCGGCACCTTCTTTTTACTCTTTGTGCAACTGGTACCGGCCTTTTGCCTGGTCACCATTCTGCTGTTGGTCAATCGGGTCAGGATGCCCGCTGGCCTGAAAGCGTTTCTGGCGCGAATTCTGTTTCACCTGAAGACGTGGGGAATGGCGGAGATCTTTCTTGCCGGCGTGCTGGTGAGCTTCGTTAAGCTGATGGCCTATGGCGATATCGGTATCGGTCTGAGCTTTGTTCCGTGGTGCATGTTTTGTCTGCTGCAGTTACGCACTTTCCAGTGCGTCGACCGCCGCTGGCTGTGGGATGATATTGCCCCCATGCCAGCCATTAGCCAACCGCTGAAGGTCGGAGTGGCCGGCATCCGCCAGGGGCTGCGCTCCTGCGCCTGCTGCACGGCGGTGTTACCGGTCGACCAGACGGTCTGCCCGCGCTGTCATAGTAAAGGAACGGCGCGGCGTAAAAACAGCCTGCAGTGGACGCTGGCCCTGCTGGTGACCTCATTTATCCTCTATCTCCCCGCCAATATTATGCCGATCATGATCACCGATCTGCTGGGCGATAAAATGCCGTCAACCATCATGGCCGGGGTAATTTTACTGTGGAGCGAGGGGTCTTATCCGGTGGCGCTGGTGATTTTTATCGCCAGTATTATGGTGCCGACGCTAAAGATGATCGCTATCGCCTGGCTGTGCTGGAATGCCAATGGCAACGGTGCGCGCGATTCGGAACGCATGCATCTGATCTATGAAGTGGTGGAATTTGTTGGCCGCTGGTCAATGATTGATGTTTTTGTCATCGCCGTACTCTCTGCGCTGGTGCGCATGGGAGGGTTGATGAATATCTATCCCGCCATCGGCGCGGTTATGTTTGCGCTGGTGGTGGTGATGACCATGTTTTCAGCCATGACGTTTGATCCCCGTTTACTGTGGGATCGTGAGCCAGATTCAAGCCATGAGGAAAGACAACAACATGGAAAATAAGAGCGGAGAAGCGAAAGTGCAGAAGGTGAAGAACTGGTCACCGGTGTGGATCTTCCCTATCGTCACTGCGCTGATCGGGGCGTGGATCCTGTTTTATCATTACAGCCATCAGGGACCTGAGGTCACGCTGATCACCACGAATGCGGAGGGGATTGAAGGGGGAAAAACCCGTATCAAGAGCCGTAGCGTGGACGTTGGGGTGGTGGAGAGCGCCACGCTGACCGACGATTTAACCCACGTGGAAATCAAAGCCCACCTCAATTCCGGGATGCAGAAATTACTGCACAACGATTCCGTCTTCTGGGTGGTGAAACCGCAGGTAGGGCGCGAGGGGATCAGTGGCCTGGGAACATTATTGTCCGGGGCCTATATTGAACTGCAGCCGGGGTCGAAAGGTACGGTGCCGGAGCAGTATCCGCTGCTTGATTCTCCGCCGCTGGCCTCGCCGGACGCCAAGGGGATCCGTATTCTGCTGGAGAGCAGCAAGGCGGGCCAGCTGTCGCCTGGCGATCCGGTGCTGTTCCGCGGCTATCGCGTGGGGTCGGTGGAAACCAGCACCTTCGACACCCAGAAACGTCGTATCACTTATCAGTTGTTCATCAATGCGCCCAATGACCGCCTGGTGACCACCAATGTCCGCTTCTGGAAGGACAGTGGGATCGCTGTCGATTTGACCTCGGCGGGGATGCGCGTCGAGATGGGCTCGCTGTCGACGCTGTTTGGCGGCGGCGTGAGCTTCGATATTCCGGAAGGACTGGATCTCGGCGAGCCGGTGGCGAATAAAACGGAATACCATCTGTTTGACGATCAGAAGAGCATCCAGGATTCGGTCTTTACCGAACATATTGACTATGTGATGTTCTTCAAAGACTCAGTTCGCGGCCTGCAGCCCGGCGCGCCGGTGGAGTTCCGCGGCATCCGTCTGGGAACCGTCGGCAAAGTGCCATTCTTCATTCCCGGTCTGAAGCAGCGTTTGAACGACGACTATCGCATTCCGGTGGAAGTGCGGGTTGAACCGCAACGTCTGGTTAACCAGCTGGGCGGCGATCCGAATATTCGCGCCCACATTGACGATCTGATCAACCGCGGACTGCGCGGCTCGCTGAAAACCGGCAATCTGGTGACCGGCGCGCTGTATATCGATCTCGACTTCTATCCGAAGGCGCCGCCGCGCGGGAAAATGCAGGAGTTTAACGGCTATCCGATTATCCCGACCATCAGCGGTGGTCTGGCGCAGATCCAGCAGCGTCTGATGGATGCGCTGGATAAGATTAATAACCTGCCGCTCAATCCGTTGCTGGAGCAGGCGACGAGCACCCTGGCGCAGAGCGAGAAGACCATGCAGCACGTGCAGACCACGCTGGATAGTCTGAATAAGATCACCTCCAGCCAGTCGATGCAGCAGTTGCCTGCCGATATGCAGACGACGCTGCGCGAGCTGAACCGCAGCATGCAGGGCTTCCAGCCGGGCTCCGCGGCCTACAATAAGATGGTGGCCGATATGCAGCGTCTGGATCAGGTGCTGCGCGAGCTGCAGCCGGTCCTGAAAACGCTCAATGATAAGAGCAATGCGCTGGTATTTGAGGCGAAGGATAAAAAAGACCCACAGCCGAAGGGAGCGAAATAATGAAAAAATGGTTACTCGCGGCAACCGTATGCGTGCTGACGGCATGCAGTAGCGGCGGCGAAAGCAAAACGTATTACCAGCTGCCGGTGGCGCAGGGCGGCGCACAGCGCGCCGCCAGCCAGGGGGCACGTCTGCTGTGGGTTGAGCAGGTCAGCATCCCGGATTATCTGGCGGGTAACGGGGTGGTCTACCAGACCACCGACGTACAGTATGTGATCGCCAATAATAATCTGTGGGCCAGCCCGCTGGACCAGCAGCTGCGCACTACGCTGGTGGCGAACCTGAGCCAACAGCTGCCGGGCTGGGTAGTGTCATCCCAGCCGCTGGGTAGCGAACAGGATACGCTCAACGTCGCGGTTAACGGCTTTCACGGACGCTACGACGGGCGGGTTATCGTCAGCGGTGAGTGGCTGCTAAAGCATCAGGGGCAGCTGATCAAACGCCCGTTTAACATCGTGCTTAAGCAGGATCAGGATGGATATGATGCGATGGTCAAGACTCTGGCGCAGGCGTGGAGCCAGGAGGCGGCAGCCATTGCCAGCGAGCTTAACCGTCTGCCATAAGTAAAATTCATCACGCTGATCTGCCGCGCGGTTCATCTGAGCCGCGCGGCTTTTTTTTGTCAGGTCAGTTCGTTACCGGCCGGTGTGCCAGGTGAGCAAAAAATGAACTCTTATATAGGTCACAAATATGACAATGGCGTGAATTTTGCGCATTGACGTCGCCTTCATTTCGCGGTATTCGTAACCCGTGGCTGCACAATTTGCGACCACTGTTTTCTTTTCCACCAGATCAAAGAATGAGGGAAACGAGGCATGAAGAGACAAAAACGAGATCGCCTGGAACGGGCACATCAACGCGGATATCAGGCGGGTATCGCAGGAAGATCGAAAGAAATGTGTCCATACCAGAGCTTGAATCAACGCTCATGGTGGCTGGGAGGCTGGCGAGAAGCCATGGAGGACAGGGTACTAACGGCCTGACACTGTCTCTTTAAAAAAGAAGCCTCCGCATAGCGGGGGCTTCGCCTTTTAATCGCTGCTGAACGTTATCAGAAAGCGGAAGTATCCTGGAACAGACCCACTTTCAGATCGCTTGCGGTGTAGATCAGACGATCGTCAACCAGCACTTCTCCATCGGCAAGGCCCATAATCAGACGACGGTTAACGATGCGCTTGAAGTGGATGCGGTAGGTCACTTTTTTCGCGGTCGGCAGAACCTGGCCCGTGAATTTCACTTCGCCAACGCCCAGCGCACGGCCTTTGCCTTCGCCGCCGAGCCAGCCGAGATAGAAACCTACCAGCTGCCACATGGCATCCAGGCCCAGGCAGCCCGGCATCACCGGATCGCCGATAAAGTGGCAACCGAAGAACCACAGGTCCGGGTTGATGTCGAGTTCGGCCTCAACATAACCTTTGTCGTAGTTACCACCGGTTTCGGTCATTTTGATGACGCGGTCCATCATCAGCATGTTTGGCGCCGGCAACTGCGGGCCTTTCGCGCCGAACAGTTCACCACGACCAGAGGCAAGAAGATCTTCTTTTGTATAGGATTCGCGTTTATCTACCATGTTTTCAGTAAGCCTTATTTTAAGTTCGGGACGCAGGATAGCTAACACGTGTAAGCTGAACAAGTCCGATCAGTTAGAACTTGTCCCACCTAACCAGCGTAGCGGCCACGGAAAACGATGGCGAGTCTCCTGCTGGGTCGCCTGCGCTATCCGCTCCTGAATGGTTTGTCGCAGCGTCTGTCCTTCACCGTCCCACATCAGCTGGGTCAACATCGGCAGCGCTTCGGTAATATCGTCTATTGCCCAGATAGCAAACTGATTGTCGGCAACGGCCTGACGCAGCTCGTGGGTCAGACTAAGATGGCGAACGTTGGCGGCAGGGATAATCACGCCCTGTTTTCCGGTGAGACCGCGCTGCTGACAGATTGTGAAGAAACCTTCAATTTTTTCATTCAGTCCGCCGACCGGCTGCACACGACCAAACTGGTCGACGGAGCCGGTGATCGCGATGCTCTGATTAATCGGCACGTTGGCCAGCGCGCTGATTAAGGCGCAGAGTTCCGCCATGGAGGCGCTGTCGCCATCCACTTCACTGTAGGACTGTTCAAAGGTCAGCGAAGCGGAGAAGGGGAGTTGTTGCTCCAGCTCCAGCTCGGACATCAGAAAAGCCTGCATGATCATCATGCCTTTCGCATGGATGTTGCCGCCCAGCTCGGCTTTGCGTTCGACATCGATAAACTCGCCGTCGCCAATGTGCACGACGCAGCTGATGCGCGAAGGTTCGCCGAAGGCGCGTGGATGACCGGGGAATTCAATGACTGAGAGGGCGTTGATCTGCCCGACGCATTCGCCTTCGGTTTCAATCAGGATCTGTTCCTGCAGGATTTCATCCTGCATACGCTCCGCCAGGTAGCCTTCACGCCACTCCCGGCGCGCCAGCATCGTCTGCATCGCTTCGCCGGTAATCTCTTCGCCTTCGCAGAAGGCGGCAGACTCACGCAGCTGGCGGGCTATCCATAGCGGGCTGAGCGGCAGAGTCTCCTGGTCGCCGGTGTAGCGCGTCCCTTCATCGATCAGCAGTGGCCAGGCATCGCTCGCCGGGCCCGGTAGCTCCAGCTGCTGCGCATTCTGCCATACCCACTGGCACCAGGCCTTCAGCGTATCGGCGTCCGCAAACTGCAGGGTGTCTTCATACTCGCTATAGATAGCCTGGGCAGAGAGCTCTGGCTCCATTTCCTGGAAATCGGCCAGCGATTCGCGTTCGCCCACCAGCATGACTTTCAGGCTCAGCGGCATGGAAGGGATGCTGACCGGCAGCGGCCGTGATTCATCAATGGAGAGCCAGTCAAAGCGCTGACGGGTCACCATATTTTTCAGGCGCATCCACAGCAGCGGTTGCGCCAGTAATGCGCGTAGTGAGAGCACCAGCACGCCGCCGTTGGCCTGATGGACCAGGCCAGGCTGGAGTGTGATTTCACCATTAAACTGGCGTACGCAGCCAAACAGCTGTTCCGCCTCCAGCCAATCGGCCGCCACGACCGGAGCGGTACTGGCAAAATTATCTTCAGCGCGTTGCGCCGGCGTGAGCGTCACGTGAGCGCCGTTAACCTCATAGCGAACTCCGTGAAGCGGTGCGGCAGGCTCGTGCAGCGTGCGAGTTTCAGCCGCCAGCCATTGCAGATATTCCGGCTCCTCAGGGGCTTTCACCAACATGAAGGAGGAGACTGCCGGGGTGTACAGCAGCTGCTCAAGCGCATAGAACAACCGCGGCTGCAGATCGCCCGAGAGGGAGGGGGCCGGATGAGAGAGTTCAGCTTGAGCAAACAGCGCCTGGTAAGGTTCCAGATCAGGCGCAAGGTCGGTTCGGGTCAGTTTCGTAATGGTCAAAGTCGCTGTTTTTTAGTTAGATGTAAAGCGCGCAATTATACCTGATGCCGCGTCTGAGCACACGGAGGATTATGGCTACCCCGATGATTACCCGGCCATCCACATCACGAATAATGATTTATATTCAGCACATCAGGAAAAAACTGATATCCTGAAATGAGTTACACGGTCACATTGAGATCGCAATGAAATATCAACAACTGGAAAATCTTGAAAGCGGCTGGAAATGGAAATATCTGGTAAAGAAGCACCGGGAAGGTGAGCTGATTACCCGCTACATTGAGGCCAGCGCTGCGCAAGCTGCGGTAGATGACTTGCTGACGCTCGAGAATGAACCTGTGCTGGTGCATGCCTGGATTGAGCAGCATATGAATCCGGCGCTGATGAACCGCATGAAACAGACCATCCGTGCGCGACGGAAACGCCATTTTAACGCCGAGCATCAGCATACGCGTAAGAAGTCGATCGACCTTGAGTTTGTCGTCTGGCAGCGCCTTGCCGGTCTGGCGCAGAGGCGTGGGAAAACCTTGTCCGAAACCATCGTCCAGCTGATTGAGGATGCTGAGCATAAAGAGAAGTATGCCAGCAAAATGTCGAGCCTGAAGCACGATCTGCAGGTACTGTTAGGTAAGGAGTAGCAGGCTGCCCGTTCAGTGGTGACTAAGGCGCAGGTCGCGCCACACAGGCTACCATCCGCCTCTAACGGCCTTCAGTCTTTAGCCGCTAAAGCGAGCGAGAAGACATAAAAAAACCCGCCGAAGCGGGTTTTTTCATCAGTTATAACTTAAGCCGCAGGCTGAGTTACAACTTCTTTGTAGCCTTTAACTTCGATCTCTACACGACGATCCGGAGCCAGGCAGTCGATCAGGGCAGCGCGAGCTTTCACGTTGTCACAGGTGTTGCCAGTAACCGGGTTGGATTCACCCATGCCGCGAGCGGAGATTTTGCCAGCCGGGATGCCTTTAGCAACCAGGTAGTCAACAACGGACTGAGCACGTTTCTCAGACAGCTGCTGGTTGTAAGCTTCGGAACCGATGCGGTCGGTGTAGCCCAGAACAACAGCGGAACCGTCTTTCGGATCCATGTTGCTCAGCTGGGTGTACAGCTGATCCAGAGCCTGCTGACCTTCCGGTTTCAGGGTTGCTTTGTTGAAGTTGAACAGTACGTCAGACTTCAGGGTGAAGTGCTTGGTAGCCACTTCCGGAGCCGGAGCCGGAGCCGGAGCTACAACCGGAGCAGCATCTTCCTGACCGAAACGGTAGGAAACGCCCAGGCTCAGCATGCCGTTATCAGGACGGGTACCCACAGTGCCCGCGTCGCCGATGTTGTTAACCCACTGGTATTCCAGACGGGTAGCGATGTCACGAGTAACAGCCCACTCTACGCCGCCAGCAAATACTGGGGAAACGCCAGTGTCGTGTTCGCTACGGGAAACGCCGGTAGAAGCGTAGTTGCCTTTGGAGTCAGCGCGCCAAACCATGCCGCCCAGACGGGTGTAGATGTCCAGATCGTCAGTGATCGGGTAACCCAGTTTAGCGGTCAGCTGAACGCCCTGAGCTTTGAAAGCACCGTTGTCAACGCTGCCTTTATATGCCATACGGCCCAGCCAGTCGTAACCCATTTCGAAACCGAGGTACGGGTTAACCTGGTAACCACCGAACGCACCAGCACCGAGCTGATCGTTACGGGTCGGACCATTGTTGCCCTGGAAACCGTTACCGTAGAAACCGGTGTCGTGATACTGGGACCAACCCAGTTTACCACCTGCATACCAGGTGTTATCTTTCGGAGCGGCCTGCGCTACGGTAGCGAAGCCAGCCAGTGCCACTGCAATCGCGATAGCTGTCTTTTTCATTTTTTGCGCCTCATTATCATCCAAAATTCGCCATGAAGTTACAAAAGACCTCACGGTTAAATCCTTCACCGGGGGCGTGACTTGTTGTTAACTATGCTGATACATGCAGCGTAAGCCGATCACCCCTGGCGATGTAAAGTCTACAACTTAGTTCGAAACTTACAAGTGTGAACTCTGTCAGGCATATGAAAAAAAAGGGTTGTGTACACAATATTTAACAAATATGGTTGATTTTCGTACACGAAAAAAAGGCACGAATGCCCGTGTGGCAGGCATTCCGCGAAAAAGACCTTAAAAAACGCTGTGCCATTACTACCGGTAAAAAAAATTCCAGGAATAATCCTAATTTCACTCAATGATACAAATTTGAGTGAATTTTTAGCCCGCTGAGTTGTCTGCCGAGCGTGCCCTGATTTCGGACCGGGCGCATGATGAATCCCATCGCGCAGCCTTCCTGGGCTGCATGCACCAGACGCTCATGTTCGTCAGCGGTTAACTCCTCCGCAAGCCAGCAGATAACCACGCTATAGTTACCGGTACGCAGGGCGCGGATCATCGAGTCTAAAGTGTGACTGGGGGAGAGCTGGCTAATTTGCATGACCTTAGACAGCGGCAGACCGGCGGACTGAACCCACTCGCGGCTAAGCTTTTGTTGCGGCGTAAGCCACAGCTGCCAGCGAGACTGTTGACCCAACTGCTGTAATAAAGGTAGCAACAACAACTGTGTCATCATGGGTTGATCTTCACGATAGACAATTTCACTGATCAGCCCATTGGCGGCCTGTTCGCCAGAACGATGAGCGTAGTGGGCTGCCGGAGCAGAGGCCTGTGCTGAACGGTTTGCATGAGCTGAAGTAAACATAGTCTATCCCGCCTGTAGTTACTGTATGCATATACAGTATATCCGCCAGGGGAAAAGATCAACCGCAATTTGTCATTTTGCTGGTGGAAATTTAATCGCTTTCAGCCATCCTGACGGTACAGGTTTGCGGCTACTCGCAACACCATCCTTAACACCGGCTAATCCTTTTTCTCCTGTCTACCAGTTGCAGCAACAGCTGCAATTTTCTGAAAGCGTCTCGCAAAACCGCATTCTGGTGGAAAAGCAGGCAAAAATCATCTTGCTGCTGTCAGGGAAGTCCCTTATGTTTTCCCTTAGCGGATCCGTTAACAACTTAAGTTTAATTACATGATTCACAAAGGAATGATCATGAGAAAACTCGTATGTCCGCGGCTCCCGCAATTTCAGGCCTGCGTCTCTCCGCTGGGTCAACTTCACTCTCGCCCCCTGTTTGGCGGCTACAGCCTTGCTATCGAAGATACCGTGTTTGCGATGGTGGCAGAGGGGAATATTTATCTAAAGGCCTGCGAGCAGAGCGCTGCCTATCGGGTAGAACACCATAATCCTTTATTGATGCTGCGCCGACACGGGCGCATCGTGCCGCTAAAGTATTATCAAATCGACGATGCCTTGTGGCGCGATGAGAAACAGCTATTCCGCTTGTCGCTGATGTCGTGGCAGAGCGCCCAGCGTGAAAAATATCGCCGCCGGTCGTCGGGACGCCTGAAGGATTTACCCAATATCAGCTTTCATATGGAATTGCAGCTGATTCACTCGGGCATTCCAGATGTGTTAGCACTACGGGAGGTGGGTGCCCGCCAGGCCTGGCTAAAGCTGCGCGAGAACAATGCTTCCCTTTCGCACAACGTCTTGCTGGCGCTGGAGGGGGCTATCGTTGGCGTTCATGCCGCCGCGCTCCCGACGCCACGGCGTCAGGAGCTTCTGGAATGGGCGTCTGCGCGCTAATGGACAACGGTTATTCCGTTTGAGCGTGTACCCGCTGCTGCAGGCGGCAGATTTCAGGCAACAGCGCCAGCAGCAGGCCAATCTGCTGTAACACCAGGGGCTCTTTACTGTCCGCGCGAGGCTCCAGATGGTGGATCCGGCTTTGCAGGCTGGTCAACGCCTTCTGCACCCGCTGTTCATCCGCTGGGGTATGATGCAGGGCATCATCCACATAGCAGACCGCATCATCGAGCAGGGCGAGGATGTCCGGCGTGGACAGTTTTTCCCGATGCGCGCCGAGAGCGGAAATGTAGCTGGTGAAGGTATGATTGAGACACAGCAGGCGAAAGGCGGTCTCGCGCTGGGCGGCATCCGCCCGTGGTTCCGTCGACAAGTTCGAGACGACGGAAGCCAGCTCAGCATCGCGGTTGTAGGCGTCACGGCGTGCGACACGGTAGGCCAGCCGGTTGTCGCGGCCCTGGTGGTACTGCTCCAGGATGGCATCCAGATAACGGCAGTTCGCGTTTAGCGCCTGGTCCAGCGCCCGCGGCAGGTTGCGGAATTTCCAGTCCGGCCAGATGAAGCTGACCGCCGCCCAGGCGATGGCGCAGCCGATCAGCGTATCAATGATGCGCGGCAGCGCGACTTCAAAACCTTCGCCAAGCAGGTTAAAGCACAGCAGCACCAGCAGCGTAATAAACATGGTGGCATGGGCGTACTGCACGTTACGAAAGGCGAAGAACAGCACGCCGGTGAGGACGATCAGCAGCAGCTGCCCTTCAACCGACGGTACCAGCAGGAGGACCGGCAGGCCGATCGCCACCCCGACCAGCGTGCCGATGATCCGCAACGCCAGGCGATGGCGGGTGGCGTTATAGTTCGGCTGACAGACGAACAAACTGGTCAGCAGGATCCAGTAGCCGTGCTGAAGCCCGGTAAACTGGATAAAGGCATAGCCGGCGCAGAGCACCAGCGACATACGCACCGCGTGGCGAAAGAGGGCTGACTCTGGCGACATATTGCGCTGCAGGCGCAGCCAGATATCGTTCAGTCCGCCGAGCCTGTCGTCGGCCAGCAGCGTCTCTGTATTACTCCCGGCGGGCGCGGTGGTTTGCACCGATTCAATCGTGGCCAGCTGAGCATCAATGGCGCGCAGGTTATTGAGTAAATAGCCAAGGGCGTTGAGCTGCTCATCGGATGCGCCGCTGGCGCGTACGCGCTCAAGTGCCGCATCGAGATGCATAAACGCCCGTTCGAAGTGGGCATCATGCTGATAGGGTTCGCGCAGCAGAATCGCCCGCGAGAGTTTCTGGCAGGCCTGCGCCTGCATCGAAAGCATGCGCTGGAAACGGAACATCACATCGCTGTAGCGGAACTGGTCACGCATGGTCTGGTACTGAATATGCGATGAGCTGGCGCGTTCATGAATATCCTGGGCCACAAAGTAATACTGCAGCGTACGACGAGTACCACGCTGTCCCCGGTCGCCTCGTAGTCGGGTCAACAGTGAGACCTTGGTTTGGTTAAGGGTCGCCACCAGTTGGCCGTTGGCGAGGGCCAGATCGTACAGCGGCGCCTGGCTCTCATCCTCAAGGTCTGGATCAAACAGCCGGGATTTGAGCTCCAGATAGCGGGCCAGTTGCTCATAGCTACGCGCCAGGTTGTCCTGCAGTGGACGAATTGGAAAAATCAGATGGCCGGACAACGTCAGCAGGTTGTACCACACGGCTCCCGCCAGCAGGAACAACGGCTGCAGATACCAGTGATCGTACAGCGTGACGCCGAGCATGGTGTAGATGGCGATAAGCAGGGCGCCGAAGGCAATGGTCGCATAGCGCTGTCCGAGGCCGCCAAGCAAAATAAAGCCGATGGTAGACACGGTCAGACCAAGGGCAAACAGCGGCGGCCACGGAAACAGCAGCTCCACGGAGGCGGAGGCGATAAAAAAGCAAACCAGAGTAATAGCGAGGTTGCGCAGGCGGCCCGCCAGACGGTCATCAAGGTCGGTCAGCGCCGCGGCCACGACGCCGAGGGTGAGGGGGATGGTCAGTTTGACTTCGCCGATCCACCAGGGAAACAACGTCGTGCCGCAGAGCGCAATAAAAATGCGTACGTTATAAAGCCAGGCGCTGTTCCAGGTGTAGCGGCGTAGCAGGGGGCTAATCATGTCCGTGTTCCATTCGGTTACTGAAAGCGACGACGCGCATTGGCTTCGCGTGCGGCGCGCGCGGTTTCCACAGAGACGACCCGGCGACCCACCGGCCAGAGGGCGATGGCGGCGATTTTAAAATTAGCGATCCCCACCGGGATGCCAATGATAGTCAGGCATTGGGCGATGCCGCTGAAAATATGCATCAGGCACAACCACCAGCCGAAAAAAATGAACCACAGAATGTTCAGGATGGTGCCGCCGGCGTTCAGCAGGCTGTTTTGGCGACCTGGCTCGAGCTCATCAACATGAATCGCCTCGTTACCATAGGGAAATAACGAAAGGCGAGTGATTTCCCAGCAGGAACGAGTCAGCGGCAGCGTGACGATCAGCATAATGCTGACCAGAGTGGCGAGCAGCCAGCCTAAAGTGGTGGCGAAACCGCCAAGGATAAAGTTCAAAATATTCAGAATGGTACGCATAAAGCCTCGGTTTTGCCCTGTGGATAATAAGACCTGACAATTGTAACGTTTTTTTGCGCTGGAGCACCTGGTCCGGGGCGGTTAAACTGAAAAACAATCCACCCTGATTGAAAATCGACATTATATGGAACTTAAAGCGACAACATTGGGCAAACGCATGGCTCAGCATCCTTATGACAGGGTGCAGTTACTGAATGCCGGGGTAAAGGTTTCCGGCGATCGTCATGAGTATCTTATCCCTTTCAATCAGTTATTGTCAGTGCATTGTAAGCGCGGTCTGGTCTGGGGCGAACTGGAGTTTGTGCTGCCGGACGATAAAGTCGTGCGTTTGCACGGTACCGAATGGAGCGAAACGCAGCGCTTTTATCACCATTTACACACGCTCTGGCAGCAGTGGAGCACGGAAATGAGCGGTATCGCCGCCGGGGTGCTGAAGCAGCAGCTGACAGCCATCGAACGCACCCGGGCAGAAGGTAAGTGGCTGACGCGTCAGCAGGTGGCGGATGTTCAGGATAATATTCGCCATGCGTTAACCGGGCTGCCGATGCCCACCAGCCGGCTTGACGCCTTTGATAACTGCCGGGAGCTGTGGCGGGAATGTCAGCGCTGGTTAGGGGATGTTGAAGCGGCGCGTCAGGCCCATAACCAGGCCTTTACCGAGGCGATGCTGGAACAGTATCGCGGCTTTTTTGACGGCGTGGAATCCTCCCCGCTCAATCCGTCGCAGGCGCGAGCGGTGGTGAACGGCGAGCACTCCCTGCTGGTGCTGGCGGGAGCGGGCAGTGGTAAAACCTCGGTGCTGGTGGCTCGAGCGGGCTGGCTGCTGGCGCGGGGAGAAGCGGCGGCAGAGCAAATTCTGCTGCTGGCATTCGGCCGCCAGGCGGCGCAGGAGATGGATGAGCGGATTCGCGAGCGTCTGGCATCAGACGATATTACCGCCCGCACCTTCCACTCGCTGGCGCTGCATATTATCCAGCAGGGCAGCAAAAAAGTGCCCACCATCAGTAAGCTGGAAAGCGATACTGCGGCCCGCCACGCATTGCTGCTGAAAAGCTGGCAAAAGCAGTGCCAGGAGAAAAAAGCGCAGGCGAAAGGCTGGCGCCTGTGGCTGGAAGAGGAGATGGGCTGGCAGCTGCCGGAGGGGGATTTCTGGCAGGATAAAAAGGTGCAGCGGCGGATGGCCAGCCGGCTTGACCGCTGGGTCAGCCTGATGCGCATGCACGGCGGCTCCCAGGCAGAGATGATCGCTGGCGCGCCGGATGCGGTACGCGATCTGTTCAGTAAACGGGTGAAGCTGATGTCGCCCCTGCTGAAAGAGTGGAAGGCGGCGCTGAAGGCGGAGAATGCGGTCGATTTTTCCGGTCTGATCCATCAGGCGGTCAATATTCTCGATAAAGGCCGCTTTGTTAGCCCGTGGAAACACATTCTGGTGGATGAATTTCAGGATATTTCGCCGCAGCGAGCCTCGCTGCTGGCCGCGTTACGCCGGCAAAATAGCCAAACCACGCTCTTTGCCGTTGGCGATGACTGGCAGGCGATTTACCGGTTCAGCGGGGCGCAGCTCTCCCTGACCACCGCGTTCAACCACTACTTTGGCGAAGGGGACTGCTGTGCGCTGGATACCACCTATCGCTTTAACGGGCGTATCGGCGAAATAGCCAATGGTTTTATCCAGCAGAATCCGCATCAGTTAAGCAAACCGCTGAACAGCCTGACCGCGGGAGATAAAAAGGCCGTCACTCTGTTAACCGACGATAAGCTGGACGATCTTCTGGATAAATTGAGCGGTTACGTTAAGCCCGAGCAGCGGATCCTTCTGCTTGCCCGCTACCATCATCTGAAGCCCGAGGCGCTTGATAAAGCGGCGACGCGCTGGCCGCACCTCCAGCTTGATTTTATGACTATTCACGCCAGCAAAGGTCAGCAGGCCGACTATGTCATTGTGCTGGGACTGCAGGAGGGAGTGGATGCGTTTCCGGCTCCAGCGCGCGAGTCGATCATAGAGGAGGCGCTCCTCCCGCAACCGGAAGATTTTCCGGATGCGGAGGAACGTCGACTGCTGTACGTGGCCATAACCCGTGCCCGTCACCGGGTGTGGCTGTTATTTAACAAGGCGCAACCGTCGCCGTTTGTCGAGATCCTGCAGGCGCTGGATGTGCCTGTGGCCAGAAAGCCGTGATCGCGGTTCGATTATTTCAGGCGCTCGGCAAGATATCGCGGATAATCCGGGATCAGAATATCGAGCGGTTGAGCGAAGTGCGGCGACTGGATAATAAAGTCGGCGGTGGAGACGTTAGTGGCGACCGGAATGTTCCAGACCGTGGCCAGACGCAGCAAGGCTTTGACATCCGGGTCGTGGGGAACGGCGTTCAGCGGATCCCAGAAGAAGATCAGCACGTCGATTTTCCCTTCTGAAATGAGGGCACCCACCTGCTGGTCGCCGCCCATCGGGCCGCTCAGCATGGCATTGACCTCCAGCCCGGTAGCCCGGGAGACCAGGTTGCCGGTAGTGCCGGTGGCGTACAAAACATGTTGCGCCAGCAGCGCCTGATGGCGAGCAACCCATTTCATCAGCATATCTTTACAGTGATCGTGAGCCACCAGCGCGATATGTTTTTGCGCAGGCAGGGTACGTGTTGTCAGTTCCATATTTTCATTCCGCATTTTGACCTGCTGACAGATTACTGAATGTGGCTGTCGCTGCAAGCATCAGGGATGAAAATTTTGCTGAATCTGCGGGTTAGCCTGGATGGCCCCCTGCTGCGGATTAGCATACACTTAGGTGAAATAGCAGGAGGAAACCATGAAAGAGAACGATATTGCCGATATCCTGACCTCGACACGGACGATTGCGCTGGTCGGCGCCAGCGACAAACCTGACCGTCCGAGCTACCGGGTCATGAAGTATCTGCTGGATCAGGGGTATCACGTTATCCCGGTTTCGCCGAAGGTGGCAGGCAAGACGCTGTTGGGGCAGCAGGGCTATGGAACGCTTGCCGATGTTCCGGAAAAGGTCGACATGGTTGATGTCTTCCGTAATTCAGAAGCGGCATGGGGCGTGGCGCAGGAGGCGATTGCTATCGGCGCGAAAACGCTGTGGCTGCAGCTGGGGGTGATCAATGAACAGGCCGCGGTGCTGGCCCGAGAAGCCGGGTTAAACGTGGTGATGGATCGTTGTCCGGCCATTGAGCTACCGCGACTGGGATTAGCAAAATAACAAAAAACCCCGCCTGGCGGGGTTTTGTTTAATTGCGAAGGCGCGGCGCCTGCAACTGCTGACGAATTGTTTTGGCCAGCTCGTCGAGGGACGGCTGCTCCGGATGTTCGTCGCGGGGTTCGCTGCTCAGCTGCGCTTCTGCCAGATAGGTATGGATGGGTTGGCCATCATCATCTTCCATCACTACATGGTACCAGGGGGCCGCGCGCAGTTCGTCATTGGCGGCAATTTCATCCTCTTCCGGTTCCGCGAGCGAGTACTCGGGATCGACATCGACGATGACGCCCAGGTAGCCCAAGAGCGTATGGCGGACCTGTTGGCCGATACCGAATTTGCTGGCTATCATAGGCACCTCCTGGGAAACATGAATACTCCCTATATGAGGCTCATGTTTCGTTTTTCAAGTTACATGACGCGACAGGCAAACCCCTTCAGATACAGCCCTTCCGGATAGGTTGCGATCACCGGATGGTCGGCAGCCTGACGGAACTGTTCTATAAATTGTACATCACGTCCGGCATCAATTGCGGAATCCGCGATGATTTTCTGAAATAAATCGGTGGTCATCAGGCCGGAGCAGGAGAAGGTCAGCAGCACGCCGCCGGGGTTCAGCAGCTGGATCGCCAGCATATTGATGTCTTTATAGCCACGGCAGGCGCCCATCAACTGGCTTTTATTTTCTACGAATTTCGGCGGATCCATCACGATGACGTCGAATTTCTCCCCTTGATCGCGGTATTTACGCAGCAGTTTGAACACGTCGTCGCGCACAAACTCCGCTTTGGACAGATCCAGTCCGTTGAGCTCCACGTTCTGGCGCGCAACGTCGAGCGCCTCCTGCGAGGTATCCACGCTGGTGACCTTGCGGCAGCCGCCCATCAGCGCCGACACCGCAAAGCCGCCGGTATAAGAGAAGCAGTTCAGCACCCGTTTATCCGCCACATAGCGACGGGTCGCCAGGCGACTGTCGCGCTGGTCGAGGTAGTAGCCGGTTTTGTGCCCGCCCTGGATATCGACCAACAGCTTCATGCCGTGCTCAGCGATCGGCAGCAGCGCTGGCGGCAGTTCGCCCACTACCGGCCCCTGGGCCAGCTCCAGCCCCTCTTTTTTACGCACCGCGACATCGCTGCGATCGTAAATGGCGCAGTCCGGGAACAGGCTCTGCAGGGCGCTGATGATGGCGGCGCGCTGGTATTCGGCGCCTGCGCTGAGGAGCTGCAGCACGAAAAAGTTGCCAAAGCGGTCGATTGTCACGCCCGGCAGCCCATCGGACTCGCCGGCGATCAGACGGTAGCTGTCGAGGCCATCGCGCTCGGCCAGCCAGGCACGCCAGGTTTGCGCCTGCTGCAGGCGGCGTTCAAAGAAGGCGTTATCAATGGCTTCGTTGCGATCGAAGGTCCACACGCGGGCGCGGATCTGCGACGACGGCGAGTAAGCGCCGCGGGCCAGCCATTTTCCCTGATGGTCAACGATATCGATGGTTTCACCGCTGCGGGCTTTACCTTCCATGCGGGCGACGCCGCCGGAGAAAATCCACGGATGGCGACGCAGCAGGGATTTCTCGCGTCCTTTGGCTAACACTAAGCGGGGGAATAGGGAATCTGTCATGGAGCTACCTTTAAGCAACGGGAATGTCGGCACCGAAAAATGGCGCGTAGATTAGCACACCTGGCGCATACAAGCATCTTTCCCCCGCCAGGCGCGGTTGAGCGTTTCGGCACAAAATGCAGGCGCTTCAGCACATTCACCTTGCGTGGCGTTTCATACTCTGTCTTCACACCCCCAGGAGGAGAAGACGATGAAAACAGGTATGCGGATAGTTGTGGCGATGGTTGCGGCAGTGAGCAGTGGCGCGATGGCTGCGCCGTTTAGCGTGAGCAGCAATGATATGCGTGACGGGCAGCCGCTGGCCCAGAAACACTGGTTTACCGGTTTCGGCTGCACAGGAGGCAATGTCTCTCCACAGCTGGCATGGAAAAACGCCCCGGCAGGCACGCGCAGCTTCGCGGTCACCGTCCGGGATCCTGATGCGCCTACCGGCAGCGGCTGGTGGCACTGGACGTTAGTCAATATTGCCAGCAGCGTCTCTTCTCTGCCCGCTGGCGCGGGAGATAAAAACAGCGCTACACTGCCGGGCGGGGCGGTACAGGGCCGCAACGATTTTGGCTATGCCGGCTTCGGCGGCGCCTGCCCGCCGGCGGGAGATAAACCGCATCGCTACCGTTTTACGGTGTGGGCGCTGGATATCCCCACGCTGCCGGTGAACGCCGATGCCAGCGGGGCGCTGGTGGGGTATCTGTTACACAGCCATGCTCTCGCCAGCGCCCAGTTGACGGCGACGGCCGGGCGCTAAAATAAAAGGGTGGTCGGATGGAGAGTATTCATTTTCAGCATAACGCCCTGACCGCCGCGGAGATCACCACCCGACGGCTATGCAGGCTGCATCGGGTGCGTCTGTTCGCCCCGGCGCTCTGTCGGGTAAAGCGCGGCAGCAAGGTGATTGTGCAAGGGGAGAGCCGGGTGCTGGCAACCCCGCAACAGCTGATTGTTTTGCCGGCTGACGTTGAGCTGGAGGTGATTAACCAGCCGGAGAATGGCCTCTTTTGCTCCGATCTGCTGTCGCTGACGTCCGAGCTGTTGACGGCGTTCAAGACCCGCTATGTCAGTGAACCACCGCCCGGGCGTCTGACCTCGCTCTGCGCCCCGGTGACGACTGAGCTGGCGTTTATGTGGCAAAGCGTTCTGCAGGCGGTGCGGGAAGGCTTGTCCCCCTCTCTGCAGCAGCATCAGACCATGGGCCTGCTGCTGGCCTTGCACGAGGCGGGTTATGCCGGCCCGCTGCTCGTCGAGCGGCAGCAGGATCTGTCGGCGCAGGTTCGACAACTGGTCATGCTGTCGCCAGCGCAAGCGTGGAGCGTGTCGCGGGTAGCGAAAATGCTCTTTCTCGGCGAGTCCACGCTGCGCCGTCGGCTGCAGCAGGAATCGCAGAGTTTTCGCCAGATTGTCGAGGAGGTGCGGATGGCCCATGCCCTGGGGCAGCTGCAGACCACTTCGCGGCCCATCGGGGAAATTGCGCAGAACAGCGGATATCAGTCGGGATCGCGCTTTACCGCGCGCTTCCGTCAGCACTATGGTTTACTGCCAAAGCACGTACGCTGAATGAATTTGCTATCCTCAGCGTAAAGGGTGAGCGAAAAGGAGACGATGATGGCCAGTATCTGCACGATGGCATGGGTTTACGGTTCGGTTCAGGGCGTAGGATTTCGCTATTCGACACAGCGGGAAGCGCTGCAGCTGGGATTGACCGGCTATGCCCGTAATCTGGACGACGGCGGCGTGGAAGTGCTTGCCTGCGGCGAGGCGGAGCAGGTGGAGAAACTCATCGCCTGGCTGAAAGCCGGTGGGCCGCGCAGCGCGCGGGTTGACCGAGTGTTGACTGAACCCCATCAACCCACCCGCAGCTGGGACAAGTTCGCGATCCTCTATTAGATGCACTTCACCGGCTTCGGCAGACCGGCGATTTTGGTCGCTTGTTTGGCGGGGCCTTTCGGAAACAGGCGATAGAGATAGCGGCTGTTGCCTTTCTCTTCGCCAAACTTGTTGGCCATCGCCTTTACCAGCATGCGGATCGCTGGCGAGGTGTTGAATTCAAGGTAAAACTCGCGCACAAAGCGCACCACTTCCCAGTGCTCAACGGCGAGCGTTATCCCTTCCTGCGCGGCGATGACGTCGGCCATCGCCTCGCTCCACTGGGTGGTATCTTTCAGATAGCCTTCGCTATCCGTCTCAATTTCGTTGCCTTCAAAAATAAACATAATTTTTCACATACCGCCTGAAACTGGCAGCAGTGTAGCAAAAAAAAAGGCCCCGCATAAGCGAGGCCTTTGTTAGCAGGGGAACGGTTAGTCCCGGCTGGCGAAGCCCAGGATGCTCAGCAGGCTGACAAAGATGTTGTACAGCGAGACATACAGGCTGACCGTGGCGCGAATGTAGTTGGTTTCACCACCGCGGATGATGTTGCTGGTCTCGAACAGGATGGCGCCCGAAGAGATCAGGATGAACACCGCGCTAATCGCCAGGTGCAGCGCCGGCAGCTGCAGGAACAGGTTAGCGACCATACCAATCAGCACCACGACCACGCCGGCCATCAGCATCCCGCCGAGAAAAGACATATCTTTGCGCGTCGTCAGCACGTAGGCCGAGCAGCAGAAGAAGACCAGCGCCGTACCGCCCAGCGCCAGGCCGATCAAATCGCCCATGCCGGCAGAAAGGTACGCGTTCAGCATCGGTCCAAGGATATAGCCGAGGAACCCGGTGAAGGCGAAGGCGGAAATAATCCCGGTGGGCTTATTCGCCGTTTTATAGGTCAGGAACATCAGACCGTACATCCCCACGAGGGTCAAAATCAGCCCCGGGGAAGGAAGCATCAGCACCGTGCTGGCGGTAGCGGTGATGGCGGAAAACGCCAGCGTCAGGCTGAGCAGGAAGTAGGTGTTACGCAGAACCTTGTGCGTGCTGAGCAGCGAGGAACGGTCACGCGATGATGTAATTATGCGATCCATGAGTCACTCTCTTATGACAGATGTAATTAGGTATAAAGAATAAGAAAAACAAGCGTGAAGCCCTAATGCTTTTACCCATCTTTACTTAGCTTTTGCCGCTTTTGACTAGCATAAAATTCTACATGGATTGGAAAAAGCGATATGTTTTCGCGTTTCGCTTCGGTGAGCCGATCGAAATCTTATAGGTTACTGAAAAATATTGCTTTATTGAAATTCTGCGACTAAGTGTGGAAGGGGGAATAACTCCGTACGTTAAAGGCAAAGGGAAATGACATTACATCAAAACAATCACATCACGCGAACGCTGCTGGCAGTCAGTATGATAGCAATGATCGGCGGGGCGCAGGCGGCGCAGGTGCCGCCGGGCACCCAACTGGCGGAAAAGCAGGAGCTGGTCAGAAATAACGGCAGTGAACCAGCCTCGCTCGATCCGCACAAAGTCGAGAGCGACGTTGAAAATAATATTATTAGCGATCTCTTCGAAGGTCTGGTCAGCGTATCGCCTGCGGGGGCGGTCGAGCCCCGGCTGGCGGAACGCTGGGAAAACAAGGACAACCAGCTGTGGACCTTCCATTTACGTCCCGGGCTGACCTGGTCCGACGGCACGGCCATCACGGCGCAGGATATCGTCTGGAGCTGGCAACGGCTGGTCTCGCCGGCCACCGCCTCCCCCTATGCAAGCTACCCCGGCAATATGCATATCACCAACGCCCGAGAGATTGCCCTGGGGCAAAAGGGCCCCGAGACGCTGGGGGTGAAAGCCCTAAACGACACCACGCTGCAGGTCACCCTGACTCAGCCGAATGCTGCCTTCCTGGCGATGCTGGCGCACCCCGCGCTGGTGCCGATCGACAAAGTGCTGGTGGAGCGTTTTGCCGATAAATGGACCCGGCCAGAGCATATCGTCACCAGCGGGCCCTATAAGCTGACCCAATGGGTGGTGAATGAACGGCTGGTGGCTGAACGTAATGTGAAGTACTGGGACAATGCGCACACGGTTATCAATAAAGTCACTTACCTGCCAGTCTCTTCCGAGGCCGCCGATGTTAATCGCTACAAAGCGGGGGAGATCGATATTGTTTACACGGTGCCGATCAATCAGTTTGCGCAGTTGCAGAAAACCATGGGCGACCAGCTGGACGTTTCGCCACAGCTGGCGACCTATTACTACGAGTTCAATACCACCCGGCCGCCGTTTAACGACGCGCGCGTGCGTCGGGCGCTGAATATGGCGCTTGATAAAGATATCATTGCCGGAAAAGTACTCGGCCAGGGCCAGCGCCCGGCCTGGGTGATCAGTCAGCCGGATATTGGCGGCGTGACGCTACACAACCCGGACTATGCCAGCTGGCCGCGCGAGAAGCGGATTGCCGAGGCGAAAAAACTGCTGGCGCAGGCAGGGTACGATGAGCGGCACCCACTGGTCTTTACCCTGCTATATAACACCTACGAGTCACATCAGCGCATCGCCATCGCCGCCAGCTCTATGTGGAAGAAAAACCTCGGCGTCGAGGTGAAGCTGCAGAACCAGGAGTGGAAGACGATGCTGGATACGATGCATACGCATAATTTTGACGCCGTCCGCTACGCGTGGATTGCCGACTACGACGATGCCGCCTCCTTCCTCAATACCTTCCGCACCGGGGATAGCGAGAACACCAGTCAGTACAGCAACCCGGCTTACGATGAGGCGCTGCACAACGCGGCGAAAGCCACCGACGTGGCGACCCGCGGCAAATACTATCAGCAGGCGGAAGATCTGCTGGCGCAGGATGTTCCCGCCATTCCGGTCTATCACTATGTGCGTACCCATTTAGTGAAGCCCTGGGTGGGCGGCTTCACGCCGGACAAGCTGGGGTACTACTACACCAAAGATATGTACATAAAGAAACTGCCGTCCACGAGCGGCGATGGGCGCTGATTTTCTGTGCGAACTGCCTGAAATTCAGACGAATAACACAGATTTGTTTGTTTTTAAGGCAGTTGAACAAAATGGTGCTTTACAGCATCCGCCGAGGTGTTTATAGTGCGCCTCACACCGGAAGTGTGGCCGAGCGGTTGAAGGCACCGGTCTTGAAAACCGGCGACCCGAAAGGGTTCCAGAGTTCGAATCTCTGCGCTTCCGCCATATAAAAGAAGGGGTTACCGAAAGGTAACCCCTTTTTGCTTTTCCCTTTGACCATCCCAACCGCGCTTCATCCTGACCTTCGACTTCGTAAACCCGCCATGCGAAATCTCGTTGACTCTGTCAGCGCCGCAGCGTAATCAGCTGGCGAAAATAAAACCACCAATCCGTTTAAAAGGAGGAATGTTAATTGTTCCGAAGCACGATATAAGCGAATTGATGCTCAGGAATAAAAAACTTTCCGCAAAAAAACTTCGTCTATACTTGGAAAAATGATGATTTACCTGCCACGGTTTTACGCAGAAAAGAGACCAGTGAGGTCAGCATGCCTGTCATTAATCCGCAAGATATCAAAGAATTACGGGCGTTGGTTGAAGAGCAATTAAAATACACGCTGTGTGTCAGCTTAAATAAAGCCACGCAAGGCGATATTTTTAACGCGGTGGCGCTGGCCATTCGTCATTTTCAGCAGGACCATTTTCTGTCGAGCCAGGCGCGGCAGCGCGGAGCGCGAAAAAAGCGAGTTTACTACCTGTCGATGGAGTTTTTACTCGGCCAGTCGCTGCGTAATAACCTGGTGAATATGAATTTACTGTCGGAGATGCGCCAGGTGGTCAATGACCTGGGGTTTGATCTTGAACGCCTCCTTGACGAGGAGCCTGACGCCGCGCTGGGTAACGGCGGGTTAGGGCGCTTAGCCGCTTGCTTTATCGACTCGATGGCCACCCTTGACATTGCAGCGTCCGGGCATGGCATCAAATACGAATATGGCCTTTTTCGCCAGTCCTTTCAAAACGATCAGCAGATCGAACATCCTGATGACTGGCACTCCATGCATTCCCCATGGCTGGTGGAGCATCACGCCCAGCATATTCTAATCCCGCTGGGGGGGTATATCGAGCACAGCGAAGATATTGATGGTAATTACAACCCGATGTGGCTCGGCTGGAAAACTATCGTTGGTATTCCCCATGACTATTTTGTTTCCGGCTACCGGGATACGACCACCAACAAGCTGCGTCTCTACAGCGCGGTAGCCTCTGACTCCTTTAATATCCATATTTTTAATCGCGGCGATTATATCAAGGCGGTGAGTGAAAAAATCGCCTCGGAGAATATTTCAAAAATACTCTATCCTTCCGATGAGGTGCTGACCGGAAAAGAGCTGCGGCTGACCCAAGAATATTTTCTGGTGGCCTGTACGCTGCGGGATATATTTCGTGACTACGCTGAGGTTAATGACGACATTACTTTGCTGGCGCAGCATGTGGCTATTCAGCTTAATGACACCCATCCGGCATTGGCGGTGGTGGAGCTGATGCGGATCCTCGTGGACGAATACCGACTGCCCTGGGAGCAGGCGTGGGAGATAACGCAAAATACCTGCGCCTACACCAATCATACGCTGATGCCGGAAGCGCTGGAGACCTGGCCGGTGTCGTTGTTTGAGAAACTTCTGCCGCGTCATTTGCAGATTATATTTGAGATTAACCACCGTTTTCTCGAAGCGGTGGCCCGGCGCTGGCCGGATAAAAATCATCTGTTATCTTCGCTGTCTTTAATTGACGAACATCATGATAAGCAAATCCGCATGGCTAATCTGGCCATTGTCGGTAGCCATCGCGTGAATGGGGTGGCGTGGCTGCACTCAGAATTGGTCAAAAAACAGCTGGTGCCTGATTTCTATTTTATCACCCCGGAGAAATTCATTAATCAGACCAACGGCGTCACACCGCGTCGTTGGGTGCAGCAGGCTAACCCTGGGCTGGCAGAATTTTTGCACCAACAATTGGGGGAGGGGTGGCCAACCGATTTACCCCAGCTCTCCCGTCTGGAAAACCTGGTCGACGATCCGGCCGTTATTGACAATATCCGGGCCATAAAATTTGCCAACAAAACCGCGCTCAGCCAGCTGGTGGCGCAACGCTACGGCATCCCGCTGGATCCGCTGGCCATGTTTGACTGTCAGGTCAAACGTATTCACGAATACAAACGACAGTTACTCAATATTCTTCACGTGATCGCGCTGTACCTGGAGATCAAAGAGGCAGGGAGAACGATTGCGCCTAAGGTCCATTTGTTTGCGGGTAAAGCGGCGCCGGGCTACCGGATGGCGAAGCTGATTATTCAGTTGATTAATACCGTTGCCCGAAAAATTAACAGTGACCCGCAGGTCGCCGGGCAGCTTAAAGTGGTTTTCCTCGAAGATTATAAAGTCTCGCTGGCGGAAAAAATTATTCCCGCCACGGATCTCTCTGAGCAAATTTCCACCGCCGGGACCGAGGCGTCCGGCACCAGCAATATGAAGTTTGCCATGAACGGCGCGTTAACTATCGGCACCTATGATGGGGCGAATATCGAAATCCGCGAGGCAGTGGGGATCGATAATTTTTATCTGTTTGGCGCGGTGGCGGAAGAGATTGAAGAGAGCCGACGCCTCGGGCGTCACCATGCGTTCTATCATCAGAATCCGGCTATCGCGCGAGTGGTCGATAGCCTGGTGTCCGGGCAGTTTACCGCCGATCGCGAACGGTTTGCGCCGCTGCATCAGATGCTGACGGGGGCCGATCATTACTGCCATCTGCTGGATTTCGACAGTTATTGTCAGGTGCAACAGCAGGCGATGGCTGATTTTGAACAACCGGATCGCTGGCACCGCCGGGCCTTGCTCAACATTTGCCGGATGGGGGAGTTTTCCAGCGACAGAACCATCCGCGGCTACGCCAGGGATATCTGGGGCATTACCCGCTAAAAAAGCACACGCCGAACAGAACTGAGTCGCGTTGACAGGTGTCAGCCAACATTGAGGATAAAGATGAACGTTGAATTACATACTGAGCAGGGTGTCAAAATTATCGTGCCCCTGGTGCGTCGACTGGATGCTTCCGTTGTCTCGGCGTTTAAGCAGCAGGTCCTCGAGGCCATCGACGGGGAGACGAAAAACGTACTGCTGGATCTGAGCCATGTCGAGTTTATCGACAGCAGTTGCCTGGGCGCCCTGGTATCCATACTCAAGAGCGTCAGTGGGCAGGGAGAGCTGGTGCTGTGTTCGCTCAACGGGACGATCCAGGACCTGTTCAAGCTTACCCGTATGGATCGTATCTTTTCTATTAAAGAGAACCGTCAGGAGGCGCTGAACCTGTTTGCTCAGGGATAAGGTGTGTGCAGGGCAGGATTGCCGCCGGGTTACTGACCGCCCGCTTATTCTTCGATAATCCGTGCCTTCGGTTTACTCAGCAGGAGCATCACCAGCGCGACGTAGGGCATCGGCTTCCAGAAGAAGTAGCCCTGCAGCAGAGGAATATTCTGGCGATTGAGGTAATCCAGCTGGGCCTGGGTTTCAACGCCCTCGGCAATGATGCGCAGTGAAAGCGTTCGGGCCATCTCTATCACGCAGTCCAGCAGCTTGCTTGACGGCGTCTCTCCGGTCACGCGACCGACAAAGCTCTGATCGATTTTAATGTAATCAAACACCAGTTCGTGCAGATAGGAAAGCCCGGAATAGCCGGTACCAAAGTCGTCCAGCGCGATGGAAAACCCGCAGTTGTGTAACCTGTTGAGCTTGTCGACCACCGCCCCATTGAGTAACAGCGGTTCCTGCTCGGTGATCTCCAGCATCAGCTTTACCGCTTTACCCTCAAAGCCGCGCTGAAAGTGCAGACAATCATCGATAAACGTCGGGGAGTTAATATGCGACGCGCTGATGTTGAGGCCGATATGAAACCCATCCGGTAGTTTATTAAAGAGCGGTCTCATCTGGGCGGTTACCTGCGCCATCAGGCTGCGGGTCAGCGGAATAATTAAGCCGGTACGCTCGGCCAGCGGTATAAATTCAGCAGGTGAACGCGAGGGCGTGGTGGTGTTTTGCCAGCGTGCCAGTATTTCCACACCGTATATCTCACCGGTTTTCCCGTTCACCAAAGGCTGGTAGTAGGGAATGATATAGCCCTGGGTGATGGCGTAGCGCAACTTTTCCTCTTCAGAGGTGTAAACATTGAGAAATTTACGCATCAGAAAATAAAACAGCAGCGAAACAGAGAAAATAAAAATCAGCAAACCGGCGCCATTATTCACCAGGCGTCCGGGGCTTAAAAAAGATGACTCGGGATAGGCAATGCGAAACGGATAGGCCGGCGAGGTAAAAACGCTCCGGCTTGGATCAGCAGCCTGTGGCTGGACATCGCCATGCCTGGCAATCATTTGATCCTGAACCCATAGGGCCAGCCCGTTGCTATCCGAATCGCTATATAGCGCATCGCGCAGATGGACGTCGCTGATAGTGACAATCACCCGGATCTGCGCTGAGTGCGTCTGATAGATCAGCACCGGACGCTTATTGACCATCATTCTGGCCGGGAGCAGCATCAGAGGTTCGTCAGATAATGACACAGGGCTGAGCGTCAGGACCCGGTTGCCGGGCAGGGACGAGCACCACACCTTGCCCTCTTTTATCAGCATAATGGTGCGCAGATGCGGCTGCAGGGCGGCCTCCGTTCCAAGCTGAAACTGACCCTGCTCCGAGCACCCACTGCGGCTAACGTTCATCGCCGTCACCGTTGCGGTGCGGGCCTCATCCAGAATAACGGCGATTTTCGTCGCCGCCTGGCGGGCGGCGGCGACATGGGCAGCCTGGTCGGAATGCCACAGTTGCCAGTTAATGACGAACACGCCAGCCAGAAACACCACCAGCGCGAGGGAAAAGGCAATCCATGCGTTTCGCCGCTTTATCTCTTTCATTTATCGTGCGTGCCAGGGTGAGTGTGCATAAAGTTAACCATCCCTCTGACGGTAAAGGCTTTTTAATGATCGTAGAAGGAGGATATCTTTCGTGATGACGGCGCATATTAAAAACATGATCAGTATCACAATACCCGCCGGCAAAGACCGAAGATAACGTGCAGAGGCTGCTGTTCTGTCACGAAGGCAATAAAAAAATCGCAGCTTAATGTTTTCTTAATCTAAATTTCGGGAACGGATGGTTTTAAGCATTTTCTAATCCCTAATAACAGACTGGCGCTATTTTTTGCTTTTTTAAGTTTATGATAATTGTTTTCATTATCATTCTTTTTTTGCTGTGATTTAATCCTCTCCGCTCAGGCTATTTACCATTAATTGCCCTATTTCATTAAGGATGCGTTCATGAAATCTCGCTTATCGCCCCTCCGCACGGCAGCGCTGGTTGCCGCTTCTCTGTTTCTGGCGCCGCAAGGGATGGCGGCTGACGGTCAGGACGGGATTGTGGTCTACAACGCCCAACACGAAAATCTGGTGAAGTCGTGGGTGGATGGATTTACGAAAGAGACCGGTATTAAAGTCACGCTGCGCAATGGTGATGACAGCGAGCTGGGTAATCAGCTGGTTCAGGAAGGCGCCGCGTCGCCAGCCGATGTGTTTCTGACCGAGAACTCGCCGTCGATGGTGCTGGTTGATAATGCCAAACTTTTCGCCCCGCTGGATGCGGCTACCCTGCAGCAGGTTCCGGCGCAGTACCGCCCTCAGCACGGTCGCTGGATCGGCATCGCCGCGCGCAGCACCGTCTTCGTCTATAACCCGGCGAAAATCAGCGAGGCGCAGCTGCCGCAGTCGCTGATGGATCTGGCAAAACCGGAGTGGAAGGGCCGCTGGGCGGCTTCGCCATCGGGGGCGGATTTCCAGGCTATCGTCAGCGCGATGCTGGCGCTGAAGGGTGAGCAGGCGACCCTCGACTGGCTGAAGGCGATGAAAACCAACTTTGTCGCCTATAAAGGCAACAGCACGGTGATGAAAGCGGTCAACGCCGGGCAGATCGACGGCGGGGTGATCTACCATTACTATCGCTTCGTTGACCAGTCAAAAACCGGCGAGAACAGCAAAAACACCCAACTGTATTACTTCAAACACCAGGATCCAGGGGCCTTCGTCAGCATTTCCGGCGGCGGCGTGCTGGCCTCCAGCAAACATAAAGCGCAGGCGCAGGCCTTTATTAAATGGATCACCGGTAAGCAGGGACAGGATGCGCTGCGCACCAATAATGCCTTCGAATATGCGGTGGGGGTAGACGCGGCCTCTAACCCGAAACTGACCCCGCTGAAAGATCTGGATGCCCCGAAGGTGGAACCTTCCTCGCTGAACAGTAAAAAGGTCATTGAACTGATGACGCAGGCTGGCCTGCTCTGATCCTGAGGAAGTGATGTTGCTATGTCTGTTCTGAGTCTGTCGCTCGGAAAGAAAACAGGACGCCTGCCCGAGCGCAGGCGTCCTGCATTTCCGATGGTTGCCTTAGCGCTCCTGTTTTCATTGCTGGCGCTGTTGCCGTTAGGGTTTGTGGTGGCGGTCGGATTCGATACCGGCTGGCCGACAATCAAAGCGCTGGTCTTTCGCCCACGGGTAGGCGAGCTGCTCAGCAATACCCTGTGGCTGACGGTGCTGGCGGTCCCCATCAGCATTGTGCTTGGCGTGACGCTGGCCTGGCTGACGGAACGTACCGTGCTGGCCGGGCGGCAGTTGTGGTCGGCGCTGGCGGTGGCCCCGCTGGCCATTCCAGCCTTTGTTCAGAGCTACGCGTGGGTCAGCGCTGCGCCCTCGCTGCATGGCCTGGGCGCCGGGGTGTTTCTTTCCGTGCTGGCCTACTATCCGTTTATCTATATGCCGGTAGCGGCCGTGCTGCGCCGACTCGATCCCACGCTTGAAGATGTCGCCGCATCGCTGGGCACTCCGCCGTGGAAAGTGTTCTTTCGGGTGGTGCTCCCGCAGCTGCGGCTGGCTATCTGCGGCGGTGCGCTGCTGGTGGCCCTGCATCTGCTGGCGGAATATGGTCTGTATGTGATGATCCGCTTCGATACTTTCACTACCGCCATTTACGATCAGTTCCAGTCGACCTTCAGCGGTCCGGCCGCCAATATGCTGGCGGGCGTGCTGGCTCTGTGCTGTCTGGCGATCCTGCTGCTGGAGAGCGCTTCGCGCGGTAAAGCGCGCTATGCGCGTATCGGCGCCGGGGCGGCGCGCGAGCAGAAGCGCCTGGTGCTGGGTAAAGGGGCCGCTTTCGGCGCGCAGCTGCTGCTTCTGTTGCTGGTGTTGCTGGCGATGGGGGTGCCGTTGCTGGTCCTGGGACGCTGGCTGTGGCTGGGCGGTATCGACAACTGGCTGCATGCCGATCTGTGGCATTCCCTGCGTCAAACGCTGCTGCTGGGGGCGGGCGGGGCGCTGCTGACGACGGTCTGCGCGATCCCCATCGCCTGGCTCGGCGTGCGCTATCCGCGTCCGCTGTTCCGCCTGCTGGAGGGGTGTAATTACATCACCAGCTCGCTGCCCGGCATCGTGACCGCGCTGGCGCTGGTCACCGTCACCATCCACTATGCCCGTCCGGTGTACCAGACCGAAGTGACGCTGTTTCTGGCCTATTTGCTGATGTTTATGCCGCGGGCGCTGATTAACCTGCGCGCCGGTATCGCCCAGGCGCCGGTGGAGCTGGAAAACGTCGCCCGCAGTCTCGGACGCAGCCCGGCCCGCGCCCTGTGGAGTATCACCATGCGGCTTGCCGCCCCGGGGGCGGCCGCCGGCGCCGCGCTGGTGTTCCTCGGCGTCAGCAATGAGCTGACCGCCACGCTGCTGCTCTCGCCGTTAGGCACCCGCACGTTGTCGACCGGATTCTGGGCGTTAACCAGCGAGATCGACTACGTGGCGGCGGCGCCCTACGCGCTGTTGATGATCGTCATTTCGCTGCCGCTGACGGCGGTTCTCTATATGCAGTCGAAAAAAATGGCAGGGTTGTAACATGCTGGAATTGTCTTCTGTTTCGAAATCCTTCGCCGACGCGCAGGTCCTCGATAATATTCATCTTCAGGTGGCGCCGGGTAGCCGGACGGCTATAGTGGGTCCGTCGGGTTCGGGAAAAACCACGCTGCTGCGCATTCTCGCCGGTTTCGAAACGCCCGACAGCGGGCGGATCGTGATGCACGGCGCGCCGCTGTTTGCCGAGGGCGTGTTTGTTCCTGCCCACCAGCGTCGGATCGGCTACGTTCCGCAGGAGGGGGCGCTGTTTCCTCACCTCAATGTGGCGGACAATATCGCCTGGGGACTGGACGCCAGCCGCGAGGAAAAACGTCGCCGGGTGGGCGCGCTGATGGAGATGGTCGCCCTCGACCACAGCCTGGCGCGCCACTGGCCGCATGAGATCTCCGGGGGCCAGCAGCAGCGTGTGGCTCTGGCTCGCGCCCTGGCCCAGCAGCCGGCGCTGATGCTGCTCGATGAACCCTTTTCTGCCCTGGACACCGGACTGCGCGCCAGCACGCGCAAAGCGACCGCCGATCTGCTGGCGGAGACCGGTATCGCCTCGATTCTGGTGACCCATGACCAGACCGAAGCGCTGTCGTTCGCCACACAGGTGGCGGTGATGCGCCAGGGGCGTTTCGCCCAGGTGGGGACCCCGCTGGCGGTTTACGCGCAGCCGGTGGATGAAGAGACGGCGCTGTTTCTCGGCGATGCCCTGATCCTCCCCGCACGGCTGAGCCCCGGGCGGGCCAGCTGCGCGCTGGGCGACCTGGCGACAGACGCAGGGCATCCTGCTGGTGAAGGTAAGGTGATGTTGCGTCCGGAACAGCTGAGCGTCAGCGTGAGCGGGCCGCAGGAAAGTACCGCCACCATCCGCGATGTTGATTTCTCCGGCCAGCTCTCCACGCTGACGCTGTCGATGTCCGGGCACGATCGGCCGATTGTCCTGCGAACCGTAAGCCAGCCGGCGTGGCAGCCCGGCGCGACGGTGCGACTGACGGTCAGCGGCAAGGCGCGAGTGTTCAGCGGCTAATCTCTGACAGGCGCCGCCGGTTATCGGTGGCGCCGCACGGAAAGCTAATCAGCTGATGGATTTAGCCGATAGTATCCGCGCCACTGACCTCGTCGCCATGGAGTGGTAGTACGTTGGAACAATTCCGCGGGGTCAGTCTACCTCACCGCCGTTTTGTCGGCGCGTCGCTTTTTCATTCGTCCCGCTGCGCTTAACTGCTATCCTGTCCCGCGATCGGCCCTGTGGTTACCATGAGACATCGCTATGCCTGAATGCCTTATTCCTGCGAAACGCCCCATTCCGTCCGCTTTGGCGCGGGGTACTCTACTGCCTGCGCTGCTGGTTATCGTCGCCGTCGCTGTCGGCTGTGCGCTGGTGTCGCCGCCCATCGGCACGTGGCGAGAAATCCTGGCCAACCCCGGGCTCTATATCGATATGCTGGCGCTGCTGTTTCTGGTGTTTATGCTGTGGAGCTCAGCGAAGGTGCGGATGAGCCATATTGCCGTCAACTGGGTGCGCTATGGGCTGCTGCTGTGGATTGCCGGCGGCACGTTCGATGTGATGGATGAGATGGTGGTTCAGCCGCGCTGGATGGGCTACTACTGCGAAGATCTGCTGCGCCTCTCCGGGATGCTGCTGACCGTGGTGGGCGTCTACAAAATTATTGAGCGCATCAACCTGCTGTACGTTGACGCGCGCTCGCAATCCCTAAAAGATGAGCTCACTCAGTTGCCCAACCGCCGCTTTTTTATCGATACCATTCGCGAAAAGTCCGGACATGCCTTGGGGCTCATGATCCTGGATATCGATTTTTTTAAGAAAATCAACGATACCTGGGGCCACCTGGTGGGGGATGAAGTGTTATTTTCCCTGGGGAAACAGCTGGCGAAACTGACCAGCGAGCAGGTCCTGCCGGCGCGTATCGGTGGGGAAGAGTTTGCCATTATCGTCGATGGCCTGTCGGAGCCTGAGCTGCACGATCTGGCGCAGGCGATCCTCGAGAATGCCCGCACCATCCTGATCAATCATCAAACACCGCTGTCGATCAGCATTGGCGTCGGAACCTGGCGGCCGGGCGAAGCGCAGGAGACGTTTATCCGCAAAGTCGACGAGGCGTTGTACAAGGCCAAGCACAACGGGCGCGGGCGCGTGGAGAGGGCGTAATATTCCGACACGGCAGGTTAGGCCTGCTGCGCGCTGCGGCAGTGTCGCCGATACTCGGACGGCGAACGCTCGGTGTAGCGTTTGAAGACCCGGCAAAAATAGTTGCTGTCGACAAAGCCGCAGTTATGGGCGATCTCTTTCACCTTCAGGTCATAGCCGCGCAGCAACTGTTTTGCCTTTTCAAGACGCACCCGGGTCAGATATTCGTTAAATCCCACCGAGCCTGATTTCTGAAAAATATGCGAAAGATAGTTGGGCGTGATGTGAAAACGTCTGGCCACTGATTCCCGCGTCAGCGGCAGGCTCAGATTTTCCTCGAGATAGTCCTGAACGGCAAGAAACAGATCCCGGCTGCGACTGACGCGCATTTCCAGCCCAACCAGCTGTTCGCGACAGTGGCTCAGTAGCGCGGCGACCACCAGCCGGGCGGTCAGCGGATCGGGCTGCAGGCTGACTTCATTCAGGCTCAGCAGCAGGTAAGAGCCCACGCGCGGCCCGAGGCGGGCAACGCTTTGCTTCTCCGTGTGCAGGCTTTTCCCGTCCCAGCGCTGAATACTGAATCCCAGTTTCTGCCTGCCAAACAGGATACTCAAGGTAGTGGCCGGGCCGGTCCACTGCGGCAGCGTCCACTTTCCCGCCTGCACGTAGAGTACCTGCAGCGCGGTTAACGTCGAAGCGGCTAGCGGCAGCCCCTGTTCATTAAGCTGACCCTCCAGCACAATTTCCAGACGTGGAAACGGTACGTTGAAGGCAAGGGCAGGCACGGAGATATCCGGCTCAGGAAATCTCACCTGTAAGCGATCTTTTTGACCGATTAACCGATGCAGTATATCCGGCAGATCTTCAATCATTCTTTGCCCTCAGCATGCGCATTATCCTGTTGATGATAATCTATTTTTTCCTCCCCGGCAGCGTTTGTTAAGCCATTTTGCGCGGTGGATTCCCGGTCAGCTACAGCACCGGCATCGCCGAAAACGTGATTGTTGACGCCCATCACACTTTGTTGGCTCGCGTACGTATGTCCAGTTTTTCGTAGCGCTCGCCTCCTGTCATGCCGCGGATGGACCAGTAGAGTTTGTTTGTGTTATCGGAACGTTAAAAAGGAACGCAACATGAACTCATCATCAGCTAGCTTTCTCGATGCGTTAGGCGCCAGCCTGGCGCTCAGCGCGCAAATGAAACACGAGCTCGACACCCTCGGCTACACCGTTGTGCATAACGTCGTTGACGCTCAGTGGCTGAGCGAAATGCGACGGCTAATTGATACCCTGGTTGAGCGCGAAGGTGACAATCTGGCGATGGAACATCATCAGGAAGCGACCGCGACGCGGATCGCCAACCTGGTGAATAAGGGGGTTATATGGGAGAAAGTCTGGGCTCATCCGCTGATCCTCTCCGCCTGCCGCTATATCTTCAACGGCGATTTTAAAGTCTCCAGCCTGAACGCGCGCGAGGCGTTATATAACGGCGGCCACCAGCCGCTGCACGCCGACTGGAAAAAGCCGCGCCCGGATTTTCCCAAAGTCCACCTGGTGAATACCATCTGGGCGATAGACGATTTGAGCGCCGCCAACGGCGCGCCGCGGATTATCCCCGGTACCCACCTGCGTCCAGAGCTCCCGGAAGAGGTACTGGCCGACCCGGAGCAGGCCCACCCTGATGAAATCGTGTTTGCTGCGCCGGCCGGGAGCGTGATGATTTACAACGCTCACGCCTGGCACGGCGGCACGCGTAATCGTGAGGGCACCAGACGACGTGTGCTGCATGGGTTATACATCGATCGCGCGGATACGCCGCAGCAGGACCAGCGGCGCTGGTTGACGCCCGAGACGGCCAGCCGCCTGACGCCAGCGCAAAAGTGGTTGCTGGATGTAGAGTAAGGCCCGTCGCCGGTCAGGGAAGTTCAACATAGACGACCGGCTTTTTCATGATGCTTTTCACGGCCTCGACGATCTGCTGCGGCTGCAGCAGGAAGCTCTTGATGCTGGTTTTAATCGTCCGCAGGCCGCGAAAGCGCTGGGCGTCGTCAATTTCGATATCCGTCACCAGCAGCACCACTTCGGCGCGGGCGATATCTTCTGCGGTAATGCGATTTTCAACGCCGAGCGCGCCCTGAGTTTCCACCTTAAGATGCCATTTTTCATGATGACCGACCTTTTCCAGCCGTTCGGCAGCCATATAGGTGTGCGCCACTCCGCTGACGCAGGCGGTGACGGCGATAATATTGAAGTCCATAACATCCTCCTGGCGTTAACCGCCGATAGTGACGTGGAATCCGGCCGCTTCGGCCATTACCCGATAAGGTTGAATGTCCGCTTCGTCAGGCGCTTTCACCCTGGCCAGCGCCCAGGGTTTGCCCAGCAGACGGTATTTGGGCTCGCCGTATTGATGAAATGGCAGCAGGTGCAATTCTGTAAGATTAAAAGGTGCGAGAAAGTTCAGAATCTGGCGAAAATTATCGACGCTCATGGTATAGCCCGGGATCAGCGGCACGCGTGGGATGAGGTTGATCTCTCTTGCCGCCAGCTGGCGAAAATTATCCAGTACCCGCGGCTGATTGATTCGCAGTAGCGACAGTGCCCGCTCAGGTTCCATGATTTTAAAATCAAATAACACCTCGTCGCAGGCTTCAGCCACCGGTAAAAAACGGTTGAGGGGCCCGTCGCCAGCGGTTTCGATGGCGGTGCGGATCCCCCACTGGCGCAGGCGCTGGAGAAAGCGGGCGGCAAATTCGGCCTGCATGAGCACTTCACCGCCGGAGAGGGTGACACCGCCGCCGGAGGCGCGGAAGAAGACTTCATCCTTCAGCACCTCCTGAAGGAGGTTATCCAGCGTCATGTCGCGACCGATCTGCTCCCATGCCCCGGAGGGACACTCGGCGACATCCTGCTGGCAGCGGGCGCAACCCAGGCATTTACTCTGTCGGCGCAGGGTCTGGATCCTGGGTGACATTGACTCCGGGTTGGCGCACCACGGGCAGGTGTGGGGGCAGCCTTTGAAAAAGACCACCGTGCGGATCCCCTGGCCATCGTTGAGGGAGTAGCGCTGCAGATTAAAAATGCGCGCCCGGTCGGCGCGCGTCTCCATCACCTCACAGCTGATGCGCGGTGCGGCGGATAATGTCATCCTGAATCTCCTTCGACAGCTCAACAAAGAAGGCGCTGTAGCCCGCGACGCGCACCACCAGGCCGGCAAAGTCCTGCGGCCGTTGCTGCGCTTCACGCAGGGTGTCGGCATTGACCACGTTAAACTGAATATGCTGCAGCTTGAGCTTGCAGAAAGCCTGTAAAAAGTCTGCCAGCTTGTTAAGCCCGCCGTCGCCGGCCAGCGTCGCCGGGGTAAATTTAACGTTGAGCAGCGTACCGTTCGACAGCAGATAGTTATCCAGCTTGCTGACTGATTTCAGCACCGCCGTCGGCCCCTGGGCATCCTGGCCGACCATTGGCGACAGGCCGCCGTCCGCTAACTGTTCGCCAGCCAGCCGCCCGTCCGGGGTAGCCCCCACCACCGAGCCCAGCGGCACGTGCGCCGAGACGGTATAGGAGCCGGGCGTAAAACGCCCGCCGCGCGGATTCAGATATTGTTCCACCTCTTTGCAGTAAAAGCGCAGCAGATCGGCGCTGATATTATCGACGTCGTCGATATCGTTGCCGTATTTTTCAAAACGGTTGATCAACCGGGCGCGGATTTGCTCTCCCTCTGGCGTCTGGAAGTTGGCTTTCAGTACCGCCATCAGTTGGTCAAAGCTAAGGCGCTGCTGGTCAAAGACCATCCCCTTCAGGGCATAAAGCGAATCGCTCAGGTTGGCGATCCCGATGCCCTGGACGCCGGAGAAGTTATAGCGCGCTCCGCCGGCGGTGATGTCTTTACCGTGCTGCACGCAATCTTTAATGAACGAGGAGAGGAGAGGCACCGGCGCCCAGTCGCGATGGCCGATATCGCAGATATTGCTGCCCTCGACCATCAGCTTGATGTAATAGCGAATTTTGTCGCGCATCTGGCGGATAAGCCCTTCCCAGCTGACCTCCGGTTGCCCTTCATTTTCCTGCAGGACAAGTTCCATGACCTTCAGCAGGTTGAACATGGCGATATCATGCAGGCCGTAGGTGCGGCCGGGGATCGACAACTCGACGCAGCCGACCACCGCGTAGTCGCGGGCGTCTTCCAGCGACACGCCGCGATTGAGGAAGGCGGGGACCACCACCTCGTCGTTGAAAATCTGTGGAATGCCGGTGCCCAGGCGGATGGTTTCGGCGGTTTTACGCAGGAACGGGCGGTCAATCAGCTCGTTCACCCGCACGCCAAGATTCGGCTGCGGCAATTGCACGTTTTGATAGGCATCGAGGCATAAAAATGACAGCACATTGACCGCGCTGCGCCCGGTTTCCGTTAGCCCACCGAGCAGGGCGGTATACCCGGTGGGAAAACCGGCGAAATAGCGTGCGCTACTGGAGGAGCGCAGCAGGACGATGTCGTTGCATTTTACCCAAAGCGACTCCAGCAGCTCCTTGAGCGACGCCGGATCCTGTCCTTGATTCAGCGACGCCTGATAAAACGGCAGCATGTACTGGTCAAAACGGCCGAGCGAAATGGAGCTGGCATTGGATTCGTACTGCAGAATGATGTTCATATACCAGAACAGCTGGCAGGCATGGGGGAAGTCCGTTGGCCGGTGCTGCGCATTGTGGCGCGAAATCGCGGCGATGGTTAACAGCTCCCGCTGACGCTGCGGATCCTGACAGTGTCCAGCCATCTCCTCGGCCAGCGCGGCGTAGCGCAGAATATGGCGCTGAGAGGCCTCCAGCAGGATCAATACCGCCTGATAAAAAGGGTTATCAGGCTGCCGGTCGCAGTGTGATTGCATCTCCGTAACCAGCGCGTCCAGGCCATTATTCAACAGGTGCGGATAGTCGATAATGATATGGCCCTGGCCTTTATCGGTCTGGTTCACGCTGAATATTTGGGTGTTGACGGCGGCTTTGACCTCGTCGGTCATCTGGCCGTTGATGAAATCTTTCATTGAGCGCTTTTCCCAGTAGGGGAACAGCGTTTCCCGATAAACGCGCTTATCTTCTTCGCTTATTGCGAAGCGGTCCTGCGGTCGGGTCGGGAAGGTGTCGAGCTCGTTAAGCAGCCAGTAGGGATCCATCTCCGGCGACATAATGCCGGCCCGCGGTTTGATGGTACGGTTGCCGGCAATCAGTTCATCATCACGAATCGAAATGTCTACCTTATCGAGGATCCAGGCGGTGGCCTTCGCCCGGCGAATAATCACCGGCTCGCCCTCCGTTTGCCGATGGCTGGCGGTATACAGCAGGGCGCGTTCAAGTGATATTTCACGCGGTTGGGCGAACAGGCTGGCTTTCAGGCGTTGAGTACGATTCGTCATGACAAACTCCATGTTGTGGCGAAGGGCGCGCGGGCGCCCCTTTTAAGGCTTCAGGCTCGTTGGGAAAGGTGGCTGTCTATCTTGTTCATGATCGCGTCGGCGCGTTTGACCGCATCGCTGATATTGACGCGTACGATAGTTTTCCCGGCAAAACGCTCTTCGAATTTGATACCGATATCTTTGGTCAGAATGACCATATCGGCGGCGGCAATCTCTTCCGCGGTCAGCTCGTTTTCAATGCCGATAGAGCCCTGGGTTTCAACTTTGACCTGCCAGCCTTTGGCCTTAGCGGCGCTTTCTAACGATTCGGCGGCCATATAGGTGTGAGCCACACCCGACGGGCAGGCGGTGACAGCGATAATGTGGGTCATAATCTGTTCCTTCCAGTCTGTTAGTTAATTTCAAAATCAAGGTCTAATTCGTCGTCGGCTTTGGCGTCAGACGATTTCTTTTTAGCCAGCGCTTTCAGCGCAATGACGCAGGCGGCGCTGACGCAGGCGCCGACCAGCAGCGCGGCGATAAAGCCGAGTTTGCCCTGGACCACCGGCAGCACGATGAGCCCGCCCCAGCCGGCGTAACACTGGGCGCCCAACAGCGCCGCGGTGACGCAGCCGCTGGCCGCGCCAATCATATTGGCCGGAATAACGCGCAGCGGGTCGGCAGCGGCAAAGGGAATCGCCCCTTCGGTGACCCCGACGCAGCCCATCACCAGCGCCGCTTTGCCGGTTTCCCTCTCTTCGGCGGTGAAATATTTGCGGCCGATCAGCGTCGCCAGTCCCATCCCCAGCGGTGGTACGGCGATGCCGACGGCGGCGATAGCCACTACGCTGTAGACCCCCTGTGAAACGCAGATCAGCATGAAGGCGTAGGCCACTTTGTTCACCGGGCCGCCCATATCAAACGCCAGCATCAGGCCCATAATGATGGCCAGCACCACGATGCTGCCTTCGCGCATGCCCTGCAGCCAGTTGGTCAGGTTTGCCGTGAGCGCGCCTACCGGTTCGCCGAGCCCCCACATCATGATCCCGGCAGTAATAAAGGTGCCGATGATGGGAATAATGAATATCGGCATCACCGAGCGAAGCACCTTGTGGACCGGTATTTTTTTCAGGTAATAGACCACCAGACCGCCGATCATCCCAGCGATTAGCGCGCCAAAGAAGCCGGCGCCGAAGCTGTTACCTACCCAGGCGCCGATGGCGCAGGGGGCCAGCGCGGCGCGGTCGGCGATGGAGTAGCCAATGTAGGCGGCGAGAAAAGGGACCATCAGCGTCAGGCCGGCGACGCCAATATCAAACAGTTTCTTCAGGTTGGGATCGGTGGCGGCATCCGGAACCGCACCTTTGCCATACAACATGACGGACACCGCCAGCAGGATCCCGCCGGAGACCACGAAGGGGATCATATGTGACACGCCGGTCATCAGATGCTGGCGAGTATTTTTTAGTATTTGCACCAGTTCGTTCATTGCTTGCTCCTGAGCGCTCTAGGGCCCGTGACAGTATTGATGGCTCAACATTAGAAAAAGGGCGCCGCATAAAACAGTAGAGAAAAAGTGCATTTACTGGATATTTGTAAGGTTAGAAAAGAATTGCGATCCACCTCAAATCTTAGTGATGACAGGAGGATTGAGCGCTAAAATGGTGGAATTGTGATGGCGGGCATAAAAAAGTATCGTGTGTACAATAGTCCAGTAATTGCCAGTTTTGTCACCTAGTCCACTTGACCATCTTTCATTACCTTTTGGGGAATTAATGGATTACTCAGGAGGAAGGCGATGGCTCTGGTCATTGAATTTACATGTGATTTGCCCAACGGCGTGCATGCGCGTCCGGCCAGTCTGGTCGAAACGCTGTGTAACCGTTTTTCATCGGCAATTGAGTGGCGGAACCTGCGCTGCGATACCGGTGGCAATGCCAAAAGCGCGTTGGCGGTCATCGGCACGAACACCCTGAAGGGCGACACCTGCCAGCTGCTTATCAGCGGCGAAGATGAAGCCGAGGCTTACGCCGCGTTAACGGCCTTTCTGCGTGATGAATTTCCTCACTGCGACACGCCGCTGCCTACGGCACAAGCGCTGGACGTCCAGCCGGTGCCGGAGTCACTCTCACGCCTGAACCCGACGCTGTTCCATGCCAGTCCGGTCTGCGCCGGCAGCGCGGGGGGCAGGCTCATCCATCTAAAATCCCGCGATTTGCACGAGCTTGGCGCACTGCCCGTCGCCAGCACTCCTGAACAGGAGCAGGCGGCACTGGATAACGGCCTGCGCCTGCTGGTGAAAGATATCGAACTGCGGCTGCTGGACAATGACGGTACCGCCAGCGCGATACTGGAAGCTCACCGTTCGCTGGCGACGGATGCCTTGCTGCGCCAGCATCTGCTCGGCGGGATCCTCACCGGTCTCAGCTGCGCCCAGGCGATCGTCGCCACCAGCGACCACTTCTGCGCCCAGTTCCGCGATTCCGGCAGCAGCTATCTGCAGGAGCGGGTGCTGGATGTGCGCGATGTCTGCTTCCAGCTGTTGCAGCATATCTACGGCGAAGCCCGTTTCCCGGCGCCGGGTCAACTGCGGGAAGCCGCCATTTGCCTTGCCGACGAACTCACCCCCAGTCAGTTCCTCGAACTGGATAAAACGCATCTCAAAGGGCTGCTGCTGCGCAGCGGCGGCACTACGTCGCACACCGTGATCCTCGCCCGCTCATTCAATATCCCGACCCTGGTGGGGGTTGACCTCGACGCACTGTTGCCGTGGGAGGATACCCAGGTGCAGATCGACGGCAACGCGGGGCTACTGGTGGTCGACCTGAGTCCGGCGGTGGCGCGCTACTATCAGCAGGAGTCGTGGGTTCAGGCGCAGATCCAGCAACAGCAGCAGGTATGGCTGGATAAGGCGGGGCAGACGGAAGACGGTATTCGCGTCGAGATCGCGGCGAACATCGCCCATTCGGTAGAGGCGGTGGCGGCCTTCAACAACGGCGCGCAGTCGGTTGGCCTGTTTCGCACGGAGATGCTCTATATGGACCGGCCCGGCGCGCCATCGGAAGACGAACTCTACAACATTTTCTGCCAGGCGCTGGAGCCTGCCGCCGGGCGCAGCATTATCGTGCGGACTATGGATATCGGCGGTGATAAGCCGGTGGCCTACCTCAACATTCCGGCGGAAAATAACCCCTTCCTCGGCTACCGCGCGGTGCGCATCTATGAAGAGTACCAGGCGCTGTTTCATACTCAGCTGCGGGCGATTCTACGCGCTTCGGCGCACGGCGCGCTGAAGATCATGATCCCGATGATTTCCTCAATGGAAGAGATCCTGTGGGTGAAAGAGCGGCTGGCGGAGGCCAAACAGTCGCTGCGCGTCGAACAGATCCCGTTTGATGAAAAAATCCCGCTGGGCATCATGCTGGAGGTGCCGTCGGTGATGTTCATCATCGATCAGTGCTGCGAAGAGGTGGACTTCTTTAGCATCGGCAGCAATGACTTAACGCAGTATTTGCTGGCGGTCGACCGGGATAACGCGAAAGTGACGCGCCATTACAACAGTCTCAACCCGGCCTTCCTGCGTGCGCTGGACTATGCCGTGCAGGCGGCGCACCGGCAGGGGAAATGGATCGGTCTGTGCGGCGAGCTGGGGGCCAAAGGTTCGGTGCTGCCGCTGCTGGTCGGCCTCGGCCTGGATGAACTGAGCATGAGCGCGCCGACGATCCCGGCGACCAAAGCGCGTCTGGCGCAGCTGGACAGCCGCGCCTGCCGTCAGCTGCTGAATCAGGCGATGCAGTGCCGTACCTCGCTGGAAGTGGAGCATCTGTTGGCCCAGTTCCGCATGCGCCAGCAGGATGTGCCGTTGATTAGCCGCCAGTGCATCACCCTCAACAGCGACTGGCGCAGCAAGGAGGAGGTGCTGAAGGGGATGACGGATAATCTGCTGCTGGCCGGGCGCTGCCGCTATCCGCGCAAGCTGGAGGCCGATCTCTGGGCCCGCGAGGCGGTGTTCTCCACCGGGCTGGGCTTCAGTTTTGCCATTCCGCACAGTAAATCCGAGCATATTGAGCAGTCGACCATTAGCGTCGCCCGCCTGGCGCAGCCGGTGAAGTGGGGTGATGAAGAAGCGCAGTTTGTGATTATGCTGACGCTAAACAAGCATTCGGCGGGCGACCAGCATATGCGCATCTTCTCGCGTCTGGCGCGGCGCATTATGCACGCCGAGTTCCGCCAGGCGCTGGTATCCGCAGAGAGCAGCGAGGCTATCGCGCAACTGCTGCGCCGCGAGCTGGAGTTGTGATCGGTTATCCGGCCCGCGCCGCTGGCCGGAGCCCGTGGATGCTGGTGGAGGTGGCGACGGGCCTCTCCCTATGTGCTCCCGGTGCCAGGAGAGACTTAACGCAGAAGACATATCGGGAGCGCCATCTGCCCGGACATAACACAGAACAACCGTTTTTCCGGGGCGAAACCGTTGCAAACTGATAACTATATCGATTATTCCGGCTCTGACCGTCAGTCGGCCCGCGCAAGCGCCGCACCGCCGGGCGATGGCATCAGGCGCGGAGACGATTTTGTGCCGGGTGGCGGCTGCGCCTAACCCGGCCAACTCACTCCATTATCGTGCCTTTTGTAGCCCAGGTCAGCCGTAGCGCGACCTGGGAGCGGCCGGGATAATTATGCCAAAATAGCTTTGCAGACGGCGTCGCTGACCTGCTGCGTTGACGCGCTGCCCTGCATATCCGGCGTCTTCGGCCCGCTGGCGATCGTCTGCTCAATTGCCGCCAGGATGCCGTTGTGCGCGGCGTGATAGCGCGCATCGCCGTTCCCGAGAAAATCAAGCATCATCGCCCCGGCCCATATGGTGGCGATCGGATTGGCGATATTTTTACCGTAGATATCCGGCGCTGAACCGTGGACCGGCTCGAACAGCGACGGGAAGGTGCGCTCCGGGTTGAGATTGGCCGATGGCGCAATACCAATGGTACCGGTGCAGGCCGGGCCAAGATCGGAGAGAATATCACCGAACAGATTGGAGCCGACGACCACGTCAAACCGCTCCGGCTGCAGCACGAAGCGGGCGCAAAGAATATCGATATGCTGCTTGTCCCAGCGGATCTCGGGATAGTTTTTGGCCATCTCCTCCACCCGCTCATCCCAGTAGGGCATGCTGATGGCCAGCCCGTTGGATTTTGTCGCCGAGGTCAGCGTTTTGCGCGGGCGGCTTTGCGCCAGCTCGAAGGCGTAGCGCAGGATACGGTCAACGCCCCGGCGGGTAAAGATCGACTCCTGAATCACCACTTCATGCTCGGTGCCTTCATTTGCGCGCCCGCCCAGAGCGGAATATTCGCCTTCGGTGTTCTCGCGCACCACGTAGAAATCGATATCGCCAGCCTTTTTCCCCGCCAGCGGGCAGGGGACGCCGGGGAACAGGCGCACCGGGCGCAGGTTGACGTACTGATCGAACTCGCGGCGGAACTTCAGCAGCGACCCCCACAGCGAGATATGATCCGGGACGGTATCCGGCCAGCCGACGGCGCCAAAGTAGATGGCGTCGACCCCCTGTAACTGCTCGCGCCAGTCGTCCGGCATCATCTTACCGTGATGTGCATAATATTCGCAGCTTGCCCACTCCATCTGCTCGAAACTCAGCGCCAGATCCCACCGCTGCGCGGCGGCTTTCAGTACGCGGATCCCTTCAGGCAGAACTTCTTTGCCAATTCCGTCACCCGGGATGGCGGCAATACGACAGGTTTTTTTCATTCCGGTTCTCACTTTTTAGCGATGATGTTTGACCACCTGCTTATCCTATAATTGACTGATTCATAATTAATCACGCTAACTGGTGAAACATAAAACACAGATCATGAATAATCTGCCGCTGCTGAATGATTTACGCGTCTTTATGCTGGTCGCCCGCCGGGCCGGGTTTGCCGCCGCCGCTGAGGAGCTGGGCGTATCGCCGGCTTTCGTCAGCAAGCGGGTTTCGCTGCTGGAGCAAACCCTGAATGTGCTGTTGCTGCACCGGACCACCCGCCGGGTCACCATTACCGAAGAGGGAGAGCGGATCTACGAGTGGGCGCAGCGCATTCTGCAGGATGTCGATGAGATGATGGACGAGCTCTCCGACGTGCGTCAGGTGCCGCAGGGAACGCTGCGGATTATCAGCAGCTTCGGCTTTGGCCGCCGGGTGGTGGCCCCCGCGCTGTCGGCGCTGGCGCTTCAGTACCCGCAGCTGGAGCTGCGTTTTGATGTTCAGGACCGGCTGGTGGATTTAGTCAATGAAGGGGTGGATCTCGATATTCGCCTCGGCGACGATATCGCGCCGAATCTGATTGCCCGCCAGCTGGCGCGCAATCACCGCGTGCTCTGCGCGTCGCCGCAGTTCCTCGCCCGCCATGCGCCGCCGAAACAGCTGAGCGATCTGGCGGCTCTGCCGTGCCTGGTGATTAAAGAGCGGGATCATCCGTTCGGCGTCTGGCAGCTGCATAGCAAAGAGGGCCAGCACGCCATCAAAGTGACCGGGCCGCTGTCGTCCAACCATGGCGAAATTGTTCATCAGTGGTGTCTGGACGGGCAGGGGATTGCGCTCCGTTCGTGGTGGGACGTCAGGGAGAATATCGCCAGCGGACATCTGGTGCAGGTGCTGCCGGACTACTGGCAACCGGCCAACGTCTGGGCGGTTTACGTCTCCCGCCTGGCGACGTCGGCTAAAATTCGCACCACCGTGGAGTTTCTGCGCCACTACTTCCAGCAACACTATCCGCAGCATGAGCCGACGGCCAGGGCCGTCGGCAAAGGCGATTAAACCCCAAGGCGGTCGCGCAGGCTGTAGTAGGCGGCGCCCATCGCGGTAAAGGGGATACGCAGGCTGCGGCCGCCCGGGAACGGGTAGTGCGGCAGTTTGGCAAAGGCGTCGAAACGCTCGGCGTCGCCGCGCAGCAGTTCCGAAATCAATCGTCCGGCGAGGTGGGTACAGGTGACCCCATGCCCGCTGTAGCCCTGCATGTAGTAGATGTTGCTATCCAGGCGACCAAACTGCGGCATCCGCGACAAGGTCAGCAGGAAGTTGCCCGTCCAGCGGTAGTCAATCTTCACCCCCTGCAGCTGTGGGAAGGTTTTCAGCAGCTTTGGCATAATCAGCCGCTCCACATCGTCCGGGTCGCGGGCGCCGTAGACCACGCCGCCGCCGTACAGCAGGCGGTTATCGCCGGTCAGACGGTAGTAGTCCAGCAGGTAGTTACAGTCTTCCACACAGTAGTTTTTCGGGATCAGCGAGCGGGCGACCTCCTCCGACAGCGGCGCGGTGGTGACCACCTGGGTGCCGCACGGCATGCTGCGCTTTGCCAGCTCCGGCTCCAGTTTGTCACCGAGATAGGCGTTGCCGGCGACAATCACATAGCGGGCAGTGACCTGGCCGCGGGCGGTGCTGACCACTGCCGGGCTGGTGTGCTGAATGCGGGTGACCGGCGACTGCTCATACACCCGGCCGCCGTTCAGGCGAATAGCGTCCGCTTCGCCGATGGCGAGGTTGAGCGGGTGAATATGGCCGCCGCTGTGGTCGAGCAGGGCGCCGACGTAGCGGTCGCTATCCACTTCGCGACGAATCGCCTCTCTGTCCAGCAGCTCCAGCTGCGTGTTGCCGTAGCGCTCCCAGTTGGCTTTCTGTTCTTCCAGCGTCTCCAGCTGTTTATGGTTCATCGCCACGAACAGGCCGCCCGGTCGGTAATCGCACTGGATCTGATAGCGCTGGATGCGTTCGCGGATAATATCGCCGCCTTCGAACATCATGCTGCCGAGCATTTTTGCTGCATCCGGGCCGTAGTTTTTTTCAATCACGTCGATATCGCGGCTGTAGGAGTTAACCAGCTGACCGCCGTTGCGGCCGCTGGCGCCGAAGCCGATGCGCGCCCCTTCAAGCACCACCACGTCGTAGCCCATTTCGGCAAGATGCAGGGCAGATGAGAGGCCGGTGTAGCCGCCGCCGACGACGCAGACGTCGCAGCTTATCGATTCGTCCAGCGTCGGAAAGGGTTCATATTTGTTGGCGCTGGCGGCGTAATAGCTGGTGGTATGTTCGGTCATGATTAAGACTCCAGGGCAATCCAGATGGTTTTCAGTTCGGTGAATTTTTCCAGAGCGTGCAGCGACTTATCGCGCCCGTTGCCGCTCTGTTTGTAACCGCCGAAGGGGACGGTCATATCACCATCGTTATAGTTGTTGACGAAGACCGAACCGGCCTTCAGGCGGCGGCTCATGCGGTGGGCGCGTGAGAGATCGCGAGTCCATACCGCGGCGCCGAGGCCGTATTCGCTGTCGTTGGCAAGCCGCAGCGCCTCGTCTTCGCTTTTGAATCGCGTCACCACCAGCACCGGGCCGAAGATCTCTTCCCGGCTGAGGGTGGAAGCCGGGTCGACGTCAATGAAAATGGTCGGGCCGACGGCGGCAGGCCATGGATTTTTCCGCCCGTCGAGGAACAGCGTGCTTTTACTTTCGCCGCCGCGAATAAAACTGTGCACGCTGTCGGCATGGGTGTTGTCAATCAGCATGCCCATGGTGGTGTTTGGGTCGAGCGGGTTGCCCGGCTGCCAGTGTTGCGCTTCGGTTTTCAGTCGCGCCAGGAACTCGTCGGCGATGCTCTCCTCCAGCAGCAGGCGAGTGCCGGCGATGCACACCTGGCCCTGGTTGTAGAAGATGCCGCCGGCGGTGGCGCTGACCGCTTTTTGCAGATCCGGGCAGTCGGCGAAGACGATGTTGGCGCTCTTACCGCCCGCTTCCAGCCACACGCGCTTCATATTGCTGTCGCCGGCGTCTTTCAGCAGCTGCTTGCCGGTGCGGGTGGAGCCGGTAAAGGTAATGACCTCCACGTCAGGATGCAGGGCCAGCGCCTGTCCGGCCTCGTGACCAAAGCCGCTGACCACGTTCAGCACGCCGTCCGGCAGGCCAGCCTCTTTCGCCAGCCCGGCGAGGCGCAGGGCGGTGAGCGGCGATTTTTCCGACGGCTTAAGGATCACGCTGTTGCCTGCCGCCAGCGCCGGACCGAGCTTCCAGCAGGCCAGCAGCAGCGGGAAGTTCCATGGCACCACCGCGGCGATGACGCCAATCGGTTCGCGGACGATCATCGCCAGCTCGTTGCTGCCGGTGGGGGCCACTTCGCCATAGACTTTATCCAGCGCTTCGGCATACCAGCGGATGGCGCGGGCGGCGCCGGGAATATCGTCGCGCAGGCTGTGGCGAATCGGTTTGCCGGTATCCAGCGTTTCCAGCAGCGCCAGCTCTTCGCGGTGGGCCTCAATCAGGTCGGCGAAGCGTGTGAGAACCGCTTTACGCTGCGCGGGGGCGGCCTGTGACCAGTCGCCGTTATCAAAGACCCGGCGCGCGGCCTTCACCGCCAGCTCGACGTCGGCTTTTTTGCCGCGGGCGACATGGGCTAACGTTTGCTGCGCGGCAGGGTCAATGGTTTCAAAGGTGGTATTATCGACCGCGGCGCAATATTCGCCGTTAATAAATAATCGTGTTTCAATGGCCAGGCTTTTCGCTTTTTCCTGCCAGTAAGCCAGGTGCTGAAAATTCATCATGACTCCTTAAAAACATTATCGGCAAATTAATCATTTCGGCGTTTTCAGGCTGCACGGGGGCGCTGCGCCAGGCGCAGGGCATCGTGAATCCCCGGAGTTGAATACCGTTTTATTGCCCTAAATTTCGGCAGGTTGTCTGCATGCCGAATAATTCAGGGACGAGTCGCCATTCACGGCGTTAATTATTTCAGGGCCAGCAGGAAATAGGATTCCCTTCCGGCACAAACGTTATGACGGCGAGTTTTTCGCGGCGACGAAAATAAAATTTCCGCCGTCGCAGGTCTGAAGAAAGCCTGAACCTCGTTCAGGCTAACTATTCAGAATGTGGTGGGGGTGTGGGCACTGATGATGCGGCAGATGCCTGCCGAGGTGTTGCTGAAGCTGTGCGGGATGCCGGTGTTAATGGCATAGCTCTGTCCAGCCACCAGGTGGTACGACTGACCGTTAATGGTCAGCACGATCTCCCCCTCCAGTATGGTGCCTATCTCCTCCCCCTGATGCTTAATCCTCTCCCCGGTCGTGGTTCCAGGCTGGTAAGTTTCAAAAATCATCGCCAGCGTACGGTTCGGATTTCCATTATGAACCAGCTTCATGGAAACGCCCTGACTGCCCATTTCGATAAGGTCATCCTGATTAATGACCACCTGGGGTTCGTCCGGCTTTTCGGGTTCAGAAAAGAATTCCGAGAGCGACAGCCCATAGACTTTCAGCAGCTTTTGCAGCGTACTGATGGCGGGACTGACTTTGTCCTGCTCTATGGTGCTGATGGCACTATGTGTTAACCCAGACAGTTCGGCGGCACGACGCTGCGAGAGACCCAGCTGTTGGCGGATCTCTGACAGACGTTTCCCTGGCGCCAGTCCGTCATCGCTCATATTTGCATTTCCTTAACGGTAGTGGTCAGCGCCGCCGCTTTTCAGCATGATGGCCCTGACAGGCGGTGATAAAACCATCAAACAACATACGCGACAGGGCGTATTCGCTACTGTTCCATTCAGGATGCCACTGTACGCCCAGCGCGAAAGGGTGATCGTTCACGCTGACCGCTTCCACCAGTCCATCCGGCGCTCGCGCCTCCACGCGCAGCTGCGGACTCAGGGTTTTTGCCCCTTGTCCGTGTAGCGAGTTTACCCAAAACGTGTTGCAGCCCAGTATCAATTGCGACAGCAATCCTCCTTCCTGAACCTCAACCTGATGGGACGGGGCATACTGCTGCTCGACGGGCAGTTCAGGATCTTCGCGATGCTCCAGCAGCTCAGGCTGCTCGAACAGACGACGATACAGAGTCCCACCGGTGGCGACAACCAGTTCCTGCAGTCCACGACAGATGGCGAAAATGGGGATGCGCCTTTCGAGTGCGGCGTTAATCAGCGCCATGCTCAGAAGATCACGCCCGGGGTCGGCGTCAGGCTCATCGCCGTTTTCACCATAAAGGTGCGGCTGCACGTTACTGGGGCTGCCTGGCAGGTATATCCCGTCCAGTTTATCGACTAACGCGTTCAGCAGCTCCGGCTCCGCCAGCGCATGCGGCAGGGCGATCGGCAGTCCGCCGGCGTTAACAATTGCATTCAGGTACTTTTCTTGCAAGGTCTGGGTCTGGTGACCCTTAAGCCTGTTTCTACACATCACGACGCCAATAACTGGCTTGTACATTATATTTTCCATGATCGCCCTCACAAAGTGGACTAAATTATGACCGCTATAGCGGGTTTAACGGCCATATCGTTCAATATTTTCTCAATCTAGCAGTGGAAATAGCCCTTTGCAAACTTAATTTAACATTTGACAAACAATTTATTTGCATACACAGTCGATGGGGTGGACATTATATTTAACGGTCTGAGTGCAGGACCGAAACCAAACCAACGGCGGTGAATCATGGAAACCAATATCGTAGAAGTTGAGAATTTTGTTCAGCAAACGGAAGAGAGACGGGTCAGCGCGTTCGCGAAAGAAGTGAAGCGCTACCTCGAAACCTACCCTGATACCCAATATGTCGATGTCCTCCTTACTGACCTGAACGGCTGCTTCCGCGGCAAGCGCATCCCCGTTGCCGGCCTGAGCAAGCTGGAGAAAGGCTGTTATTTTCCGGCCTCGGTGTTTGCGATGGATATTCTCGGCAACGTCGTGGAAGAGGCCGGTCTGGGCCAGGAGATGGGCGAGCCGGATCGCAGCTGCATCCCGGTGCCCGGTACCTTAACGCCTTCAGCGGCCGATCCGCAGTCGATAGCCCAGGTACAGCTGACCATGGTTGATGAAGATGGCGCTCCCTTTGACGTTGAGCCGCGGAACGTACTCAACCGCCTCTGGCAGCAGCTGCGCCAGCGCGGGCTGTTCCCCGTGGTAGCGGTAGAGCTGGAGTTCTATTTACTGGACCGCAAACGCGATGCCGAAGGCTACCTGCAGCCGCCGTGCGCGCCGGGCACCGACGATCGCAACACCCAAAGCCAGGTCTACTCGGTCGATAACCTGAACCACTTTGCCGACGTGCTCAACGACATCGACGAGCTGGCGAAACTGCAGCTGATCCCCGCCGACGGCGCGGTGGCCGAAGCCTCGCCGGGCCAGTTTGAAATCAACCTCCACCATACCGATAACGTGCTGGACGCCTGCGATGATGCGCTGGCGTTAAAACGTCTCGTGCGTTTAATGGCGGAGAAGCATAAGATGCACGCCACTTTTATGGCCAAGCCTTATGAAGAGCATGCGGGCAGCGGGATGCATATCCACATCAGCATGCTGAACAATAAAGGGGAAAACGTGCTGGTGGACGGCGACGGGGAAGACTCCGCGCTGCTCAAACGCGCGCTGGCCGGGATGATCGATCTGATGCCGGCCTCGATGGCGCTGCTGGCGCCGAACGTGAACTCGTATCGCCGCTTCCAGCCGGGGATGTATGTCCCGACGCAGGCTTCCTGGGGCCATAACAACCGTACCGTGGCGCTGCGGATCCCGTGCGGCGAACGGCAGAACCACCGCGTGGAGTATCGCGTGGCGGGAGCGGACGCCAACCCGTATCTGGTGATGGCGGCGATTTTCGCCGGTATCCTTCACGGGCTGGATAACCCTCAGCTGCCTTTGCAGGAAGAAGTGGAAGGTAACGGCCTGGAACAAGAAGGGCTGCCGTTCCCGATCCGTCAGAGCGACGCGCTGTGGGAGTTTATGCAGAACGATCACCTGCGTGAGCGTCTCGGCGAGCGTTTCTGCCACGTTTTCCATGCCTGCAAGCATGATGAATTATTGCAGTTTGAGCGTCTTATCACAGAAACTGAAATTGAGTGGATGTTGAAAAACGCCTGATGGTCGCCCCGCGAGGGGCGCATGAGTTGAGTCATGAGTAGCATCATACGGCCTGAGCGGAGCCTGGTCGTCCTTTTTGCTGGGAGCCCAGCCATTTCCCGGATGTCGCGTTAAGGAGCGCAGGCGGCAACGGGGCTTCAGTTAACGACACAGTGTGTGACGAGGAAATGAGATGATGCAGATGTTCAAATATCCGCAGGGAGAGGGAGGCCGCTCAGGCCGCATTGGATGCCAGCCAGCAACCACTCACCGGTCCGTCTTACCCTTTTATTTATGCCTTACCCCCTTGCTAAGCAGGTTTGTCACGCGAACGTTGTGCCCGCAATCTGTTATCCGCAGGGGGGGAATGGTCGATGGCAATTAATCTCCCTGCGCATAACGCCGCTCAGGCGGGCAGACCGCGTCTGCGTAAATCCCTCAAACTCTGGCAAGTGGTGATGATGGGGCTCGCCTATCTGACGCCGATGACGGTGTTTGATACCTTCGGCATTGTCTCCGGCATCAGTAACGGCCACGTCCCGGCGTCGTATTTGCTGGCGCTGGCTGGCGTGCTGTTCACCGCCATCAGCTACGGCAAACTGGTGCGCCAGTTCCCGGAAGCCGGCTCTGCCTACACCTACGCGCAAAAATCCATCAGTCCGCACGTCGGTTTTATGGTCGGCTGGTCGTCGCTGCTGGATTATCTGTTCCTACCGATGATCAACGTCCTGCTGGCGAAGATCTATCTCTCGGCGCTGTTCCCGGAAGTGCCGCCATGGGTGTGGGTGGTGACCTTTGTCGCCATTCTGACCGCCGCGAACCTGAAAAGCGTTAACCTGGTGGCCAACTTCAACACCCTGTTCGTGCTGGTGCAGATCTCGATTATGGTGGTGTTTGTCATTCTGGTGGTCCAGGGGCTGCACAAAGGCGAGGGGGTAGGGACCGTCTGGTCGCTGCAGCCGTTTATCAGCCAGAATGCGCATCTGATCCCGATTATTACCGGGGCGACCATCGTCTGCTTTTCGTTTCTCGGCTTCGACGCGGTGACCACGCTGTCGGAAGAGACGCCTGACGCCGCGCGGGTGATCCCGAAGGCGATTTTTCTCACCGCGATGTACGGCGGCATTATTTTCATCGTCGCGTCGTTCTTTATGCAGCTGTTTTTCCCGGATATTCATCGCTTTAAAGACCCGGACGCCGCGCTGCCGGAGATTGCGCTGTACGTGGGCGGCAAGCTGTTCCAGTCAATTTTCCTCTGCACCACCTTTGTTAACACCCTGGCGTCCGGCCTGGCGTCCCATGCCAGCGTCTCCCGTCTGCTGTACGTGATGGGCCGGGATAACGTCTTCCCGGAGCGCATTTTCGGCTATGTGCATCCGAAATGGCGCACCCCGGCGTTGAACGTGATTATGGTGGGTATTGTCGCGCTGTCGGCGCTGTTCTTCGACCTGGTGACCGCCACCGCGTTGATTAACTTCGGCGCGCTGGTGGCCTTCACCTTCGTTAACCTGTCGGTGTTCAACCACTTCTGGCGGCGCAAGGGGTACAACAAAACCTGGAAGGATCGACTGCACTATCTGCTGCTGCCGATGGTCGGGGCGTTGACGGTAGGGGTGCTGTGGATCAACCTCGAGGCCACTTCCCTGACGCTCGGTCTGGTGTGGGCGGCGCTTGGTCTGCTGTATCTGGCTTATCTGACCCGACGCTTCCGTAAACCGCCGCCGCAGTTCGATGCCGCCAAGGCGGAGCAGGCCTGGGAGTCCTAGAGCCTGACGCAGAAACCGAACAAAGGCAGGCCCGCAGGCCTGCCTTTGTTATGGCATCGGTAAGGGACAGTACAGGATGGTAAAGAAATCAGCAGAAAACGGCGGAGAACGGAAGGTATTATTTCTTCTTTTTATGGACAGGTAACTGACTGGCGCGCCGCTCTTTGAGGTACGACACCAGACTGTAGATGGCGACGCCCAGCAGCGCCACCGCGACGATAAAGAGAATAAGACCCGACATAGACCAACCTAAAATTCTGTTTAGAAAGGGAAAAAGATACAGGGCTCAGTTGAAGATAACATCGGGATATGTCTGAAAGATGACGCCTCATCGCGGGAATATCCGCCGCAGGGGTTGTGATAAAATATTTCCCGCAGGAATGTGACAGCCTGGGTTTCAGCTGAAAGGGCGTAACACTCCGTTAAGTGATTTTACAGAAGTGCGGCCAGCAGCGGGTTACGCTGACCGCGAATTAGAATGATCTGAGAGCAAGACATGTATAAGAAAACCCTCAGCCTGCTGGGCGTGGCGCTGGCGCTGACGGCCTTCGCCAGTCAGGCTGAAAATGAACGTCAGGCGATCCGCGAGCGGATCGTGGAGCAGGTCCTGAAACCGTGTGAAGGTAAAAAAGCGGGCGATAAGGTGGTGATCACCGATCGCCGCGGCGGTGAGCACGAGGCGATCTGTACCCTGGCGGCGGTTCCACTGCCGGAGTGAGTTAGCGATATCGCGGCGCCGGTTGCCCGGTTCGCGCGCTGGTAAACAGCGCCAGTCGCGTCTGCTCGAAAGCCTCCCACAATCCCAGGTCATGCACGGGCGGTAAGGTGACCTTTTCCCCCATCTCCAGTCCTCTGAGGGCGGCGTCAACCAGATCCTCGGTGGTCATGACCGTACCGGTGGGCAGGGCGTCCAGCGCCACGCCGGAGGTCGGCCACAGATCGGTGGCGGTCGCCGCCGGCAATACCGCCTGAATACGCACGCCGCTGTCGGCAAACTCATCCTGCAGGCCACGGGTAAAGCTCAACACCCAGGCTTTGCTGGCGCTGTAGACCGCGCTGTCCGGCAGCGTATGCAGCGCAAGAATAGAGGCAATATTGATCAGCGTTCCGCGGCCCCGGGGAGCGAAAGCGGCCAGCGCGGCATAGCTCAGGCGCAGGAGCGCGGTGGTGTTGAGCGTATGAATCGCCTGGTGCTCGCGCGGCGTACTGGCGAGAAAGCCCGCCATTTTTGCCGTGCCGGCGTTGTTGATGAACAGGTCAATGGCGGGATCGTGCTGCAGACGCTGCTCCACGGCTTCAATGCCTTGCTCCTCGCTCAGGTCGGCCTTGACGATGCTGGCCCGGATGGCGTAGCGCGCCTGCAGCTGCCCGGCGAGCGTCTGCAGCCGATCTTCACGGCGGGCCGCGAGGATCAGATCGTAGCCGCGAGCGGCGAGTCGTTCGGCATAGATCGCGCCGATACCTGAGGAAGCGCCGGTGATAAAAGCAGTGTGCGATGACTGGGACATGAGTATTGCCTCTTAAAAGGTTGCATTATTAAACCAAATTCAGCATGAGATACTTGGTTTAATAATGCAACCATTTTGCCGGGCTTTTTTTATTTTTGCCTGCCGCGGGCAGCGATTAGTCGTTCAGCGGAACGGCGATGGTGATATCCGCCGGGGCCAGCTCACGGCCATCCGCCGACTGCAGGACCAGTTTACGCAGGGGCTGGCGCTGCTGGCGGTCAATGAGCCGGGTTGCCGGTTCGTCAGGATCGAACAGATAGTCATCCGCCCACTGGGAAAGGGCAACCAGCACGGTCTGCAGGGCGCGGCCCTTATCCGTCAGGACGTACTCCTGCCAGGCGCTGCCGTCGGAGGCCGGCTGCAGCCGCAGGATGCCTTCATCCACCAGCATTTTCAGGCGTCCGGCGAGCATATTTTTGGCAATGCCGAGGTTTTTCTGGAATTCACTAAAACGGCACGCCCCGCGCAGGGCATCGCGGACGATAAGCAGCGACCACCAGTCACCGATAACGTCGAGGGAGCGGGCGACAGGACAGCAGCTGTTTTCAAGACGGGTACGTTTCACGAAAGCCTCCAGGGTAGTTGTTTCATTATAAAACTATTTGGTCGGCAGAGGAAATTTTCGGCGGCGGTCTAAGTTTGCGAGCGAATGCCAGGAAAAATGGCATAACTCCGTCACAATTAACCCGATGATAATAAATGACTAAGGATGAAGGGATGAAAAAACGTCTACTCGCCGCCGCCGTAGCCGGCGCGGTCATGTTATCCGCCGGCGCTCTGGCGCAGGACACGGCCGCCCCGGAGGGGTATCAGCTGCAGCAGGTGCTGATCATGAGTCGTCACAACCTGCGCGCGCCGCTGGCCAATAACGGTAGCGTGCTGGAGCAGTCCACCGCCAAAGCCTGGCCGCAGTGGGATGTGCCGGGCGGCCAGCTGACCACCAAGGGTGGCGTGCTGGAGGTGTATATGGGCCACTATATGCGCGAATGGCTGGCGCAGCAGAAGCTGGTGACCAGCGGCGAGTGCCCGCCGGAAAACGCTGTTTACGCCTACGCTAACAGCCTGCAGCGCACCGTCGCCACCGCGCAGTTCTTTATCACCGGCGCGTTCCCGGGCTGCGGCATTGCGGTGCATCATCAGCCGCAGATGGGCACCATGGACCCGACCTTCAACCCGGTTATCACCGACGACTCCCCGGCGTTTCGTGAGAAAGCGCTGCAGGCGATGGAAAAAGAGCGCCAGGGGTTGCAGTTGACCGAGAGTTACAAGCTACTGGAGACGATGATCGATTACCGCAACTCGCCCTCCTGCAAAGAGAAGCAGGTCTGTTCCCTGAGCGAGGGTAAAGATACCTTTAGCGCCGGTTATCAGCTGGAGCCGGGGGTGTCCGGGTCGCTGAAGGTGGGCAACTCGCTGGTGGACGCCTTCACCCTGCAATATTATGAAGGCTTCCCCAAAGACCAGGTGGCGTGGGGGGAGATCACCAGCGATAAGCAGTGGCAGGTGCTGTCGAAGCTGAAAAACGGCTATCAGGATAGTCTGTTTACTTCGGTGGCGGTGGCGCAAAACGTGGCCAAGCCGCTGGTCAACTATATCGATAACGCGCTGGTGGGCGAGGGGGCCAGCAAGGCGAAAGTCACGCTGCTGGTGGGACACGACTCGAATATTGCCTCGCTGCTGACGGCGCTGGACTTTAAGCCCTATCAACTGCCCGGCCAGTATGAGCGCACGCCTATCGGCGGCAAACTGCTGTTTCAACGCTGGCACGACAGCGGCAGCAACCGCGATCTGATGAAGATTGAGTATGTGTACCAGAGCACCGAGCAGCTGCGTAACGCCGACCCATTGACGTTGCAGACCCCGCCGCAGCGGGTCACGCTGGCGCTTAACGGCTGCCCGGTCGATGACCAGGGTTTCTGTCCGCTGGAGACCTTTAAAAAGGTGATCAACGAGGCGGCGAAATAACGAAAAAACCCGGAGCAATCCGGGTTTTTTAGCAGGTTAGGGTGAGACTCGGCAGGGATAAACGTCCTAAACGTTTTTACGCTCAATCGTCTGTTCACCCCAGAACAGCGCATCTTTATCGGTTTTGGCAAAGGCCAGCGCCAGCACTTCGTCGCTGCCTTCCTCCCAGATTTGCTCCGCCAGTTTTTCATCATAGTGGGCGACTTCGAAAATCGCCTCGGCGATCTCCGGCGAGGTGTTACGTAAACTTGCCCATTCGCCGACGCGATGTGCTTTTGCTTCTTGAGTTGGCATAGTGCTCCTCCTGCGGAAGATTAGCCGTGCAGTTTAACGGCCAGTTTGGCGACATGTTCACCCTGATAGCGGGCGATGGCTAACTCTTCCTCGCTTGGCTGACGCGAGCCGTCGCCGCCGGCAATAGTGGTTGCGCCATAAGGCGTCCCGCCGCGGACCTGGGAGATATCGAACAGCTCCTGGGCGCCGTAGCCGATCGGCACGATGATCATGCCGTGGTGGGCCAGCGTCGTCCAGGTGGAGGTAATGGTTTGTTCCTGGCCGCCGCCGGTGCCGGTTGAGCTGAATACGCTGGCGATCTTGCCATACAGCGCGCCGGATGCCCACAGGCCGCCGGTCTGATCGAGGAAGGTGCGCATTTGTCCGGACATATTGCCGAAACGAGTCGGGGTACCAAAGATGATGGCGTCATACTCAGCCAGTTCCTGCGGCGTAGCGACAGGCGCGTTTTGCGTTTTACCGCCTGCTTTGGCAAACGCTTCTGCCTGCATGGTTTCCGGCACACGCTTCACAACCACCTCAACGCCGTCCACCCGGTTCGCCCCATCGGCGACGGCGTGAGCCATGGTTTCAATGTGTCCATACATGGAATAATAAAGCACCAGAATTTTAGCCATTTCCATCACTCCTCGGTTGCATTATAAGCCAGCCAAATAGCTGGTACCTTTAAAGATAAAGCCTCTGCCGAAGAGTGCAAATCCAACGGGCATTTATTTGATTTATAACAAAATGACAAAGCATTATTTACTTTTCCTTGCGCAGCGCGGCCTGAGCGGCGGAGAAGCGGGAAGCGATGCCTCCGCCGTTCTGGCCGGTGCGGCGAGGATGTAGCATCAGGATACATTTTCGCTAACTATTTTTTCTTCGTCAGCAGAGGAGGTTAGCGCCATCACGCGGCGCGAGGGGATTTTTTTCGCCAGGCTTTGTTTCTGAATGTGACATTTGCCATCGTCAGCGGCAGTCATTCACTAACCTTATAGATACGCGGCAGGACAGCGGCGTCGCCGCTCCCGCGTAATGCACTATGATGTCTAACCTAATGGAGGTCAGTAATGGCAAACCATCGTGGCGGTTCTGGCAACTTTGCTGAAGACCGTGAAAGAGCATCAGAAGCAGGACGTAAAGGTGGCCAGCATAGCGGGGGGAATTTTAAAAATGACCCTCAGCGCGCCTCAGAGGCTGGTAAAAAAGGGGGTAAAAACAGTCACGGTAGTCGTGAGAGTTAACGCGCGACTCGCACTGTTCTCTTTGATGCGGTGTTAATCTCCCCGACCCAACCGCATCGCCCTCGCCGCCGGCATCAGCCGGCGGTTTTTTTTTAGCAGTCGGAGGTTGCGCTCCCGCCGGGCCGATTGCACACTGGTCGCCCATTAATCGTCATGGCTGTTTTATGTCTTCGTTAAAATTCTCCGTTAGCCGCCAGGAAGCGCTCCTTATCATGATCACCATGTTCTGGGGAGGGACCTTCCTTGCCGTGCAGTATGCGGTCAGCCTCAGCGGGCCGCTGTTTTTTGTCGGCCTGCGTTTCGCGACCGCCGCGCTGGCGGTGGGTCTGCTCTCGCTGCGCACCCTCCGCGGTATGACATGGCTGGAGGTGAAGGCGGGGGTGGCGATTGGCGTGGCGATTGCGCTGGGGTATGGGCTGCAGACCTGGGGACTGCAGTCGATCTCCAGCAGCAAGTCTGCCTTTATCACGGCGATGTATGTGCCGCTGGTGCCGCTGCTGCAGTGGCTGTGCCTGGGTCGTATGCCGGGGGTGATGTCCTGCGTGGGGATTGTGCTGGCCTTTATCGGTTTGATCCTGCTGGCCGGGCCGGAAAACAATCTGCTGGCGCTTGGCGTGGGGGAGATGATCACGCTGGCGAGCGCGCTGGCGATTGCCGCGGAGATTATCCTTATCAGCGCCTGGGCCGGGAAAGTGGATGTTCGGCGGGTGACGGTGGTGCAGCTGGCGACCGCGTCGCTGGTGGCTTTCGCCGCCATGAAGCCGGCCGGTGAGTCAGTGCCGCCGTTGACGCCGGCGCTGCTCGGCGTGGCGCTGGGGCTGGGCATTTTCAGCGCGATCATTCAGGTGACCATGAACTGGGCGCAGCGCAGCGTCTCGCCGACGCGGGCCACGCTGATCTATACCGGCGAACCGGTGTGGGCCGGTATTTTTGGCCGGTTGGCCGGTGAGCGTCTGCCGCTGCTGGCCCTCCTCGGCTGCGTCTTTATCCTCGCGGGAGTGCTGGTGAGCGAGCTGAAGTGGAAGCGCAAACCGCCGCCGCAGATGTCAACGAATAACGATGCGCAGCCGCTCCCGGACCTGGCCGATCGTCGCGAGCCGTAATCTTTCTTTCTGTCCCGGCAGCGGCGCTTATTCTGCCAGGCGTTCCATCAGGCCATATCCCTCAGCCGTCGTACCCGCCCTGGTGCCGGATGGCGGCATAATTGCCTTATCCGGCCTACATAACCATCTCTATATCAGATGGTTAACTCTCATCGTAGGCCCGCGCAAGCGCAGCGCCGCCGGGCGATGGCATCAGGCTCGGCGTCGCTTTTATGCCGGGTGGCGGTTGCGCCTTACCCGGCCTACGTTCGTACGACCTGCCGTTAATTTATTCACCATTGTTGCTGAAACTGCCGGTGCTGACGGCCTCAAAATC